>CALVPA010000054.1 GCA_944350395.1 uncultured Bacilli bacterium | reverse complement strand
CAAATCCTTGATGTTTATAAAAATTTTTATCTTCAATACTGATAATCGCATTTTTCATATTTTCGCTTATATCTTCTATATTAACCCATTCAGATGTACTAGACCCTTGATAAACTAAATTGTTATTGTTATCGTATAAATAAAATTTGCCACTTGTTTTAATAAGCATTTTAGGCGACAAATAGGCATACAAATAAAGACCACCAATCGTTAAAATGCCAACAATCATTGAAAGTAAAAATAATTTTGTAAATATTTTTAAAAACTTTTTTATTTTTATCACGCTTTCTAAGTTTATTATGATATAATATCGTCGATTTTATGAGGTTTTTATGAAAAATGTTAAATTGATTTTGAAAGATGACGATGTAAAAATTCTTGATTTAGAATGCGAAAGTAAATTGCAAGGTAAATATTGGGTTTTCAATAATGATAATTATGAATATAAAGTATCTTATAATAAAGATTATTTTCACTTAATTAGAAATTCTAATGATGACGTATTTGAATTAAAATTTAAAGATAACAATATTACTAGCAAAATTACACTACACAATCCAAAAATTGAAATGCCTTTAAAAATTGAAAAATTTAAGCTAAATTTAGAGGATAAAAATGTAATTGTTAAATATAATATTGAAAGTGATATCGATCATGAAAAAACAATAATTTTCACTTTAATCGATTAGTTATTGACATAGTATTAAATGTATGTAATAATTTGGTACGAGTAATTTAGTGCCCACTTAATAATTTAAGGAGAGCATATAATAGTACTGTATTTTTTGGAGGTCATGAAATGAAGAAAATTGAAATCAGTCAAGAAGAATTAGAAATGATGAATTATAACGACATCGCTTATGTTATTCTTGAACAAAATGGAAAAAAGATGAAAATAACGGAACTGTTTAGTGAAGTTTGTAAATTACTAAGTTTAGACGAAAATCAATATCAATCACACATTGCCGATTTTTTTGAGATTTTGAGCACAGATAAGAGATTTATTATGCTAAATGATGGATACTGGGATTTAAAGGTAAAACATAGTAAAGGTATGGTAATAGAAGAAGATGATGAGGACGAAGACGAGGATATCGTTTTAGATGAAGAAGATAGTGAAGAAGTTGATACTATCTACGATGGTGACGATGAAAGTACAAGCGATGACGATGTAGATGACGACGATTTAGCAGATTTAGTAATTATCGACGATGGAGACGACGAAAACAATTTATAAGGAGTGAAATTTATGGATGAAAGACTTAAAATAATAAAAGAAAAATATGATGATTTAGAAAAAGAATTATCAAATCCAGAAGTTTTAAGTGACTTTCAGAAATTAAAAAATTTCTCTAAGCAAAAAAGTGAATTAGAAGAAATAGTTAATAAGTACGATGAATATAAAAAATGTTTTTCAGATTTAGAAGAACTCCACAAAATGGAAAATGATCCGGAAATGGCATCTATGATAGCGGATGAAATTAAAAATTTAGAAGAAAAAAAGAATATTTTATATCACGAATTAGAACTTTTACTTATTCCTAAAGATGAAAACGATGGCAAAAATATAATAATGGAAATACGCGGAGCAGCTGGTGGCGATGAAGCCAATATTTTTGCAGGAGACCTCTTCAGAATGTATTCTTATTATGCAGAAAAACAAGGTTGGAAAATAGATGTAATTCACTCAGTAGATGGAACAAGCGGTGGATATTCACAAATTGAATGTATGATAAAAGGTGAAAATGTATATTCCAAACTAAAATATGAAAGTGGTTCACACAGAGTACAAAGAGTTCCCGCAACTGAAGCACAAGGTAGAGTACATACATCTACTGCAACAGTTTTAGTAATGCCTGAAGTTGAAAGTGTAAACATCGATATAAATGAAGCTGATATCAAAATGGACGTATATCATAGCAGTGGAGCTGGAGGTCAGTCCGTTAATACGAGTAACTCGGCTGTAAGACTTACCCATATACCTACGGGAGTAGTTGTAACTTGTCAAACTGAAAGAAGTCAATTACAAAATAGAGAACAAGCGATGAAATTACTTAAAATTAAAATAAATGATGAGTTAGTTAGAAAACAAGAACAAGAAAATGGGGCAATTAGAAAGACAAAAATCGGTACAGGCGACAGATCGGAAAAAATTAGAACATACAATTATCCTCAAAATAGGGTAACCGATCATAGAATCAATTTTTCAATAATGGATTTAGAAAAAGTTATGGACGGTTATTTAGATCCCATTATTGAGGCATTAATAACAGAAGATCAGAGATTGAAATTGGAAGGTAGCAGTTTAGATGATAAATAGGCCTTCCTTTATTAATAATCTCGATTGGGAACTATTAGTCAAAAAGTATAAAAGTGAAAACAAATTAAAAAAAGTAATAAAAAAAATTGAAAAAGATTATCCGATTCAATATCTTATAGGAGATGTGGAATTTTTAAACACTAAAATTATCGTAAATCATCACGTGCTAATTCCAAGGTTTGAAACCGAACTATTAGTAGCGAATTTAATCGATTACATAAAAAAATATGATTTATCAAATAATCCAATTATAGATTTGTGTACAGGAAGTGGATGTATCGCTATTGCACTAAAAAAGAAATTCGACAAATCCATAGTTTATGCCGTAGATAAAAGTTACACAGCGCTACATGTAGCAAAAAAAAATGCTAAAGGTAATGGTGTTAAAATTAAATACTTAAAGAAAGACGTTCTAAAAAATTTGAAATTAGATAAAAAATTTTCTATTTTAGTAAGTAATCCTCCATATGTAAAAGAAGGCGAAATAGTCACTAATAATACTAAATATGAGCCACAAATAGCATTATATCCTGGAAAAGATGACATTTTATTTTATAAAAAAATACTAGAATTATCTAAAAAAATATTATATAAAAAAAATATAATCGCCTTTGAAATAGGATCTACACAAGCAAAAGATATATGTAAATATGCTAAAAAAATTTATAATAATGCTATAATAAAAGTTGTAAAAGATTATTCCGGATTTGACAGATTTGTCTTTATTTTTAATAATTGTGAATAAAAATTATAAGCACAATCCAATATCTAAGTGAAAGGATTGTGTTTTTTATAAAAAAAATAATACTACTAATTATATTATCTATTTTAGTTTCTTATATGTCCAGTAATGATGAATATGTAGAAATTCCATCAACATCTATAAGAATGCGAGTAATTGCAAAATCAAATTCAGAAAAAGATCAAAGTGATAAAAAAATTGTAAAGGATGCATTAGAAAAAAAATTATATGAGGTAATCGGTAATAATGATAATTACGAAGATATAGATCAAAAATTAAATCAAAAAAAGGATGAAATTGATGAAACTATTAAACAGGTTTTAATAAGTAATGATATTGAAAATAATTTTACAAGTAGTTATGGGTATAATTATTTTCCTGAAAAAGAATTTAAAGGAATCACATATAAATCTGGAAATTACAAATCATATGTAGTTACATTAGGTGAAGGGAAAGGTGAAAATTGGTGGTGTGTGTTATATCCTCCACTTTGTTTAGTAGATGAAAGTGTAGATAATTACGAATATCATTCATTAATAAATGATATGATACAAAAATATAATTAATTGGTGATAATAATTGAACCTATTAATAGTAATCGTAATTGCAATATCGTTAAGTATGGATGCTTTCAGTTTGGCAGTATCCATCGGCACAATGTCGATATCAAAATTTAAAATTTTAATATTATCCTCTATAGTAGGAATTTTTCATTTTATCATGCCATTAATAGGGTCATTCGTAGGATTAGCATTTTTAAATAGGTTTAAATTAAATATCAATTTTTTATCTGGAGTAATATTTTTTTATATAGGAATACAAATGTTTAAAGAATTTAAAGAAGATAATTCCAATAAACTAAATTTGAATTTGTTAGGAATGATTATCTTTGCAATAGGTGTAAGTTTAGATAGTTTTGGAGTAGGAATGACATTCAATTGTGCTTTCGACAAAAAAATTATCTACTCATTAGTATTTTCAATATTTAGTGCTATTTTTACGTTTTTAGGTTTAATTTTAGGTAAATTCATAAATAAGCTAATTGGAGATTATGCAATCGTTTTGGGATCTTTCATAATGTGTATACTTGCTATAATAAATTTTTGTCAATTCTTGGGATTTTAATTGACTTTATTTCTTTAAAATAATATAGTTTAATTAGTGATAAATATGAAAAAAATAGTAATTAATGGTGGAAATACTTTGACAGGTACTATAAATATAAGCGGAGCTAAAAACAGCGTTGTCGCTCTCATACCTGCGGCAATTTTAACTTCTGAAACAGTAAAAATATCTAATGTACCTAACCTTTCCGATACAGAGAATTTAAAAAAAATAATTAATTTGTTGGGAGGGCAAATTGAATTTAGTCCTGGAAATTTACAAATAGATAGTTCTAAATTACAAAATAGTGCTATTCCTGAAGAATTATCTGAAAAACTGAGAGCTTCTTATTATTTTATGGGAGCACTTTTGGGAAGATTTCATCACGTGGAAATCTTTTTTCCAGGCGGCTGTAAGATAGGAAGTAGACCAATAGATTTACATATAAAAAGTTTTGAAAAAATGGGAACTACTGTAAAAAAAATAAATAACAAATATATATTAGATGCACCAATTCTACATGGAGCAAATATAGATTTAAGGTTTCCAAGCGTAGGTGCAACAGTAAATATACTTTTAGCATCAGTTTTAGCAGAAGGAACAACTACTATAAACAATGCTGCAAGAGAACCAGAGATAGTTAATATAGCCGAGCTTTTAAATAATATGGGAGCAAATATAAGTGGTGCAGGTACTAAAACCATTATAATAAAAGGTGTAAAAACACTTCACGGAGCAACTGTAAACACTATTTCAGATCGTATTGAAGCAGGTACGTACATTATGATAGGCGCACTTGTTGGAAAAAATTTAGTAATTAAAAATATTATTCCAGAACATTTGAAATCATTGATAACTTTACTTAAAAAAATGGGTATAGACATGGACATTAGTTCAGATTCGATAATGCTAAATAAAACAGATATATTAAATCCTGTTAATGTAAAAACTGAAGTTTATCCAGGATTTCCAACAGATTTAGGCCAGCCAATGTCGGTATTAATGACGCAGTCACATGGAAAATGTAAATTTGAAGAAACTATTTATGAAAAGAGAACCGGACACTTCTCTGAATTAGTCAAAATGGGTGCTAATATAAAATATACTGACACAAAAGCTGAAATAGAAGGCCCCACTAAATTAAAAGGAGAAATAGTAAGTGCTTCTGATTTAAGAGCAGGAGCAGCACTTATTATTGCAGGACTTATCGCTAATGGCAAAACTAAAATTTCTAATATCGAATACATACTTAGAGGTTATGAAGACATAGTTGAAAAACTTTCTAACGTTGGAGCTGATATAGAGATTATCGATGATTAGGGAAACAGACCAAATTAAAATTTCATTTACTATTTTTTATTACACTGTTATAATTATTTAAAATGAGGAGTTTATAGTGAAAAAAGAAAGAAAAATTAAAGTTGTAGAGACTAAAAATAATAATATCAAATTGTATAGTATTATTGTAACAATAATTGTAATAATACTTATTGCAATAATAGCTATAATGTTATTAATACCTAAAAATATTATAAGCGAAAATGAAGCTAAAAATAGAGCACTAACATATAGTAATTTTAGTGAAAATGAAATAATATTTTTAAATATAGAAAAAGATTATGATGATTATGTATATGAAATTAAATTCAAAAATGATAATTACATTTATGAAGTGGACGTACATATGAAAACAGGGAAAATTATAAATTTTGAAAGGGATGCGATAAATCAAACGAATATTTCAGGAAATGAACCTGAATTTGCAGTTACTGAAGAAGAAGCTAAAGAAATAGCTTTAAAATATGTTAATTTAAAAAGTAATGAGGTAACTTTTACAAAAATAAATAACGATATTGAAAATGGTCACAGTGTATATGAGGTAGAATTTTATTCTATTGATGCAGAATATGAAATCTCTATAGATATTGATACTAAAGAAATAATTAAATATGATATCGATTATAAAGAAAAACAAAATACTAACAGTGACTATATCGGTATAAGTAAAGCAAAGGAAATTGCATTAAATCATGCCAATTTAAACGAATCAGATATAACTTGGCATAAAGCTAAACTTGATAACGAATACAATTATTCAATATATGAAATTGAATTTATTTATGAATATAAAAAGTACGACTATGAAATTGATGCATATTCAGGAGAAATAATAAATTATGAAATAGATTATAATTAAATTTACAATAAATAGGCAATTTTAATATTTTAAAGAAAAACATTTTGCATTTTAAAAATTATGTGTTATAATATCGTAGAATTAAATTTCTATGGCTTGGATAAGTCATGGCGGAAGGAGTTAATATTATGAAAAAGAACTTACATCCTGAATTTAAGGAATGTACTGTAACTTGTGACTGTGGTGCAACTTTTAAGACTATGTCAACAAAAGATGCTATTCATGTAGAAGTTTGCAGTGAATGTCATCCATTCTATACTGGTGCTCAGGGCAAACATAAGAAGACTGGTAATGTCGAAAAATTTAATAAAAAGTATAATATAAAAGATTCTAGTGAAAACTAGTCTTTTTTTTGTTATAATTTAATTGGTGATATAATGGGAAAACTTAAATATATTGTTAAAAGAATTAAAAATATGAATTATAAGAACTTTTTTAAAACCATAAATGATGTACATGAAAAGACAAACAAAAATAGAGTTTATTTATTTTTTGATATGGTAATATGTGGTTTTAAATATCAAGCTGGATATATGGATTATCAACTTTTTGAAATGTACAAAATGAATTCTAACGAGCGAAAGACAATTATTACACGTGGCAAAAATAACGATATGATTAAAAAATACAATAATCCTAAATTTAATGAATTGTTTCATAACAAAACGCTATTCAATGAAAAATTTAATGAATATTTACACAGAGATTGGCTTTTAGTTAACAAAAATAATCTTGATGAATTTCAAAAATTTCTAAAAAATAAAGAAGAAATTATGCTAAAACCAATTGGAGGTTCATGTGGCCAAAAGATAGAAAAAGTTAAAACTAAAGATTTTAAAGATAAGGAATTATATAAATATGTTTTAGATAATGATTTGTTGTTGGTCGAAGAAGTAGCAAAACAGTGTAAAGAACTAAGCGCCCTTCATCCTAGCAGTATAAATACAGTAAGAGTAATAACATTAAAGGGAAAAGTTTTAGTAGCATACTTAAGGATCGGTAACCATAATAATGTCGTAGACAATTTTAATCATGGCGGACTTGTAGTGCCTGTAGATGTAGAATCTGGTACAATAAAATTTCCAGCGATAGATAAAGCTCACAATGAATATACTAATCACCCTCTTACAGGAGAAAAAATAGTAGGATTAAAAATACCTAGATGGAATAAAGTAATAGAGCTTTGTGAAGACGCTGCAAAAAAAATACCAGAACTTGGATACGTTGGATGGGATGTATGTGTAGGAGAAAAATATCCATTACTAATAGAAGGAAATGAGTTTCCGGGTCATGATATTTACCAATTACCGCCTCACAGAAAAGGAAACACAGGATTATATCCTATTTTTGAAAAAGCAATGGAGGAAGAAAAATGAAAATAGCGATAGCATCAGATCATAGGGGAGTAGAATTAAAAAAAGAAATAATCGATACTTTTGGATCTAAGTATGAGTTTATTGATTGTAGTATCGAAAACTATGAAAGTGACGATTATCCAGACTATGCATTCAGAGTAGGAAAATCGGTGTCATCACATTATGCGGATTTAGGAGTACTAATCTGTGGAACAGGTATAGGAATGAGCATTGCTGCTAACAAAGTTAAAGGAGTTCGTTGCGCACTTGTGCATGATAAAGATGAAGCAAAATTAGCAAAAGAACACAATTTAGCAAATGTAATTGCGTTCGGAATGAATAACGATAAAGATGTTATAATGGAATCATTAGACGTATTTTTAAACACAAAAGCAGGTGATGGAGAAAATCATTTGCGCAGAGTAAAAAAGATAATAAACTATGAAATTGGAGAATATAATGAACTATAAATTGATAGTTTATATATTATCGGTTTTGACAACGACATTCGCAATGTCCAGTTTAGATTTGAATAAAATATTTAAACAAGGTAAAGTTGTCGAAGCGAATATTTTCGCTTTAATTATGATTCTTGCAATATCTCAATTGGTTAGTACATTTATTATCGACTTTTTGGAGGTAAGTAGAATACTATAATGAATAATAAAACTCTATCTATTATAGCAGTTTTAATGATACCTTTTGTAGTAATTAGTTTCTCATTTAAAAACGATGAAACTAATTTTATTTTGGAAAATCAAGAAGAAAAAGTTGAAAGCGTTGAAGTGAGCGTATTAGTTAATGGAGAAGTAAAAAATTTGGATTTAGAAGATTATATAATAGGAGTAGTCGCTGGAGAGATGCCTGCAAGTTTTGAAGAAGAAGCCCTAAAAGCTCAAGCAGTTGCAAGTAGATCGTACGCTCTTTATAAAAAAAGCAATTCTCAAAACGCGTATGACCTTACAGATGATGTGTCTACTCAAGTATATATTACAGAAGACGATATGAAAGAAAAATGGGGAGATGAATATACTAAATATTATGACAAAGTATCATCCGCAGTGAAGAGTACAAAGGGCGAAGTAGCGACTTATAATGGAGAGATAATCGAAGCTTTTTACTTCGCTATGAGTAGTGGAACCACGCAAGACTCTCAAATGGTATTTGGAGAAAGTTTCGATTATTTAAAAAGTGTTGAATCGATTTATGATAACGATTCGTTAAACAACTACGAAGTAGAAAAAACGTTTAGCCTAGATGAATTTAAAAGTACTATTGGTTTAGACTGCAATCCTATCAGTATAGATTATATTAACAGAAATGAAAGTGGATATGTAGATGAAATAAGCTTGTGCAGTAAAACATTCAGAGGAATAGAAATGAGAAGCATGCTAGGTCTAAGAAGCGCTAATTTTGATATAGAAATTGGCGAAAACATAACAATTACGACATATGGATATGGTCACGGAGTAGGCATGAGTCAATATGGAGCGAATGGATATGCTAAAAATGGATATAACTATAAAGATATATTAAAACATTATTATAGCGATATAGAAATAACTAATATTTACGATGTATAAAAAATTATTTATTGCCCAAAATTTTATTAGAAGGGGATAAATAAATGAAAAGATACAGATTAAAAAAATGGGTTTTGCCAACAGTATATGCTTTATCAATAGGTTTTATTGTATTAAGTTTAGTATTTATAGGAAGCATGATTACTACAGATTATGCTAGTCCTGTAAACTTTAACTATGTTTCCGATGACATAATTGAGGACGATACTACTCAGGTCGTTGAGGTAACTAATGAGACTGTTAACCATCCATATTTGTTAGAAAGTGTTAAAATTGCAAAAGATTTTTATGACAGTACCAAGACCGAGGAAGAACAATTAAAATCATTAATCTATTATAAAAACACATATATGGAAAACACAGGAGTATTATACAATAATGATGAAGCATTCGATGTAGTAAGTGTATTAGATGGAACAGTTACTAGTATAACTACTGATGAAATTCTTGGAAATGTAGTTGAAGTAACACACACTACAGAGTTAATTACAATTTATCACTGTTTAAGCAATGTAGCTGTAAAAGTAGGCGATACAGTTAAACAAAATGATGTAATTGGAACTAGTGGTGAAGTAAATATCGATAACGGATATAAAAATGCACTATTATTCGAAGTTAATTACAAAGGTTCTATCATAAATCCAAACGAATTTTATAATATGAAAGTCAGCGATTTAATAAAATAGGTGTTATATGAAAAGAGAAGAGGTATTATTCTATTTATCAGCAGAAAAAATCCATATATATTTAGTTAACTCCAAAAAAGAAATAATAGAAGAATTAGATACTTCTACTTTTTTTAAATATGGAGAGATATCTGATACAATAAAGTTTAGTGAAGAAATAAATAAAATATTCACTAAAAATAATATATTAAATGGCATACTAAAGCCAAATTTATACGTACTCTATAATGATGTATGCAACTGTGATTTAGAATTTCTCTATAGAGAAGGATTATCTTTTTTAAGTTATGCAACTATAAAATTTATAGGAATTACTAATTTATTAAGATCTTTTAAAGAAAAAGAAAGACTTATCTTATATGATAAAAATTATTTTACTTTAATTTATAAAGGAGAAAAATCGAAAAAAATAGAATCTCTAGATTTTGACCCTATTTACATAGGCTATGATATTTCTGATAATCTACATTATAGTGATAAAAATTTAATATGGGAAACTTTTAAATCTCATTTTACAAATCTCTAAACTTATGTTATTATGTAAATAGGAGATGATGAATGATGAAAATTTCTATTCATGGCGATCACGTAAAGATTACTGAATCGATTAAAAATTACGTGGAAGAAAAATTGTTAAAATTAGAAAAATATTTTAACGAATCTAATGACGTAGAAGTCATAGTGAAAATTAGAGTTCGTGGTGACGAACAGATTATAGAAGTAACTATACCTACTAAACTTTTCACAATTCGTGCAGAAGAGAGCAACAGCGATCTATATGCTGCAATCGATTTAGTACAGAAAAAACTTGAAAGTCAGATTAAGAAAAATAAATCTAAAATATCTAATAGATATAAAGATAAAAAGGGATTTGTCATGGCCGACTTTGAAGAAGAAGAAATTGAAGTAAGTCCAATCGTAAGGCGTAAAGAGGTAGAATTTAAACCTATGGATGAAGAAGAAGCAATTTTACAAATGGAACTTACTAATCATGATTTCTTTGTATTTAAAAATTCAAAAGAAAAATGTACTAGTGTAGTATATAAAAGAAATGATGGAAAATACGGAATAATTAATGCTAGATAAGAAGAAAGGTTTTACTTTTCTTCTTTCTTTTGCTAAAATAAATGCGTGGAGGTCATAATTAATGAATTTATTAAAAAGTTTAGTCGATTCTGAATATAAAGAATTACAAAAATTTAAAAAGATAGCAGATGCTATAGAAGCTATGGAACCAGAAATTCAAAAGTTATCTGATGAAGAATTAGCTTCTAAAACTATAGAATTTAAAGAGGAAATTGCCAAGGGTACCACTCTAGACAATTTAATCGTTCCTGCATTTGCAGTTGCAAGAGAAGCAGCTTACAGAATTATTGGCGAAAAGCCTTACTATGTACAATTATTAGGAGGTTTAGCAATACATTTTGGTAATATTGCTGAAATGAAGACTGGTGAAGGTAAAACACTTACAGAAATAATGCCAGCTTACTTAAATGCTTTAACTGGTAATGGTGTACACATAATCACGGTAAATGAGTTTTTAGCTCAACGTGACTCTGAATGGATGGGAAAAATTTTCAAATTTTTAGGCCTTACTGTTGGACTAAATTTAAGAGAATTGAATCCAGAACAGAAAAGAGAAATGTATAACTGTGACATATTGTATTCGACAAATAATGAAATAGGCTTCGATTATTTGAGAGATAATATGGTCATTAGAAAAGAAGACCGAGTTCAAAGACCACTCAACTTTGTCATCATCGATGAAGTTGAC
>CALVPA010000053.1 GCA_944350395.1 uncultured Bacilli bacterium | reverse complement strand
CTGCTTGTTTTTTAAGTATCTCATACCTGTGTTCTCTCTGAGCACCTGTCGTAATCTCTACGCCCCTCCACAGTAGATCGTACCCTTGTGGTACACCATTTTCATCTCTCATGTGATAAAATGCTCTGTTCTCGGCACTAAAATCTGTTACGAATAAAAATTCTGAATTATATTCTTCCATCGCATATTTGCAAGCGAGCTTCTCGGCATCACTAGTTAAATCGCCCTTCTCGCTTTCCGGAAGTTTATAACCGTATCTCTTTTCTATTTCGTCATATAAATCTTTTAATTTAATTCTAGGAAATTCACTCGTAGGCACTACTACATCTTTACCAAATATTTCACTTATCTCTTTGCCGTACTTTTCTTTTACTTCTTTTAAAGCATATATGAGCATATCTTGTTCCATGTTCATTACATCCACATATGAATCGATGTAACTGAACTCTAAGTCGAAGCCCGTAAACTCTGTACTGTGTCTATTGGTAAAGGATTTTTCTGCCCTAAAAACAGGTCCTACTTCGAATATTCTATCGAATCCAGAAGCCATGGCCATCTGTTTATAAAATTGTGGCGATTGTGCCAAATAAGCTTTTCTATCGAAATATTTTACTTCGAACACTTCGCTTCCTGATTCGCTTGCCGCAGCGATAAGTTTAGGCGTATGTATCTCGATAAAGTTATTCTTATACATGAAGTCTCTCATCGCTTCTATAAGAGCACTCTGTATTTTGAATATCAAAGTGTTTTTATCGCTTCTCAAATCTACCCAGCGGTAGTCTAATCTCGAGTCTATCTCTGCGCCTTCGTCTAATGGACTAGGTGCTGCAAGAGATTCTAGTGTGAATGATGTTGGAATAAACTCTTTGCCGCCGTTTTTGACATATTCACTTAAGACCATCTTTCCAGTTATACTTGCGACAGAACCGACTGTACTTTTAAGTACTTCTTCTATTAGATCAGCATTTTCTTCTTTAGAGAAAGATACTTGCAATTCTCCAGTAATATCTTTTAACATCAAGAATACCATATACTTAGTATCCCTTATCTTAGTTATAAATCCCGCTATTTTAGTATTTTCATTTTCTTTAAGATCTCTTATATATGTTCTCATAAATCCTCCTAAAAATTAATGTTCAGTTCATCGACTAAATCGTTAATTTTTACTAATTTTTCTTCTTTAGTGACTGCATCTTTTAATTTTACTTCGTAGTGCTTTAATTCTTCTTCTCCTACGATAACTATGTAGGTTACATCCAGTTTATTCGCATGCGACAGTTTATTTTTTATGCTCGTATCTCTATAGTCTATCTCTGTCTTATAACCTGCATCTTTGAGCATGCAACCGATTATAAAAGCATCACTTAATTCGTTTTCTGTAACTGGCACCACATATACATCGACTGGATCGCTCGTTTTAACTAATCCCAAAGTCTTTACGATTTCGGCAAGTCTTTCATATCCTATTGCAAAACCGACTCCGCCCAAATCTGGACCACCTAAAGTAGAGACTAAATCGTTGTATCTTCCTCCACCGCATATAGTGCTTGCCCCCTTTAATTTCTCATCATCCGTGACAAACTCGAACACTGCATAGTCGTAATAGTCTAATCCTCTAACTAGAGAATTATCTACTTCATACTCGATTTCTAAAGCATTAAGATTATCCAATAATTCATTAAAATAGTCTTTGCTCTCATCGCACAAATAATCTTCGATTTTAGGTACATTCTTAAAGAATTCCTTATCGCTGTCTACTTTACAGTCTAACACGCGGAGAGGATTCTTTTCTAATCTTACTTTACAGTCTTCACAAAGTTCATCTATATGTGGTTTTAAGTACCCGATTAGTGCTTCCCTATACTTTTCTCTATCACTTTTAGATCCTAGATTGTTTATCTTGATCTTTACATTTTCGATGCCAAGCGCTAAGAAATACTTGACACCTAGATTAATCACTTCAGCATCTATGTATGGATTCATCTTTCCGAATACTTCGACTCCGAACTGATTAAACTCGCGAAATCTTCCCGACTGAGGTCTTTCGTATCTAAACATAGGTCCATAGTAATAGTACTTTAGATAATTGTTAGTGTTCGCATAAAGTTTATTTTCTATTAGACATCTAACTACACCGGCAGTACCCTCAGGTCTAAGGGTTAGGTCTCTACCTCCCTTATCTTTAAAGTCATAAGTCTCTTTAGTTACAATATCGGTAGTCTCACCTATACCTCTATGAAATAATGTACTAGATTCAAATATAGGAGTTTTAATGAGTTCATAATTGTTTAAAGAACATTCTCCCCTAAATGTATCTAAAACATAGTCATAAATTTTAGTGTCTTCTCCATATAAATCATAAGTTCCCTTTGGTTTAGTTATCATTTATTACACCGCTTTCTACCATTTTTTTATAATCTTCCTTTATCGTCTCGCCAGTCGTATTTATAGCTCTTATGCCAAACCTTTTAGCAGCGTCGCAGTTCTCTTTTAAGTCGTCGAAAAAATATACTTCGTTTTCTTTTGGCTTAGTGACATTTGATACGTGCTCGTATATTTCATCGTTAGGCTTCATAGAATGTATGTAGCAAGAATAAAATTCGTAATCTAGCGTGTTAGTATCGAATATCGTCTTAAAGAAGGCTACATCTATACTCTTTAGATTAGATAGCACTCCTACTTTATATCCTTTTTGTTTTAAATTTTTTATTAGCTCTATCGTATCTTCGTACACAATACCGTTTACTTCATTGTGATACTCTATATATTTTTCATAACTGACAGTAGATCCAGTAACTTTTTTTAATATATCTATATAATCATACGTGCTCAGTTTACCGGATTCCGATGCTCTATATACATCACTATCCATAAAGAATTTATTAAACTCTTCATTACTGCACTTACATTCTAATTTTTTATATAACTCGTCTGCATCTCTCACTTTAAATATGACATTTCCTATGTCAAACAAAAATATCTTTTCCATTAATTTTAACCCTTTCTATAACAAAAAAAACTATCATGCATAGGGACGAAAAGAATTCCGCGTTGCCACCCTATTTCACAATAGTTATTGTACTCTTTTTTAAATCTTATCGCGATTATACACGTCTAACTCTTCATAAAGTGTCTTCACATACTCCATAATATAGTCTTTCACCTACATGACTACTCTCTAAAAATATAAAATACGTTACTCCTCTTCTCGTTAGAAGACACTCTTAGTTTAGACTATTTTTTCTTTAAAGTCAAGAAATTTAAGTTAATAATTTGTGTATATTTTAATTATGTTTGTGTAAAATTTTTTCAATTCTATCTATAGATGATGTTGAAGAAATCATTCTATATTATAGGGGGATGTTATAGTTCCATTTCCATTTAAGTTTTGTATGTATTCAGTACTCAGATTGATAACAGGCGCGGCGCCACTTGTACTATCGACACTACCAT
>CALVPA010000052.1 GCA_944350395.1 uncultured Bacilli bacterium | reverse complement strand
TCTGTTTTATCAAACCAAACTTTGTGATACACCTCCAATCCTCTATAATCACAGAATCTAGCACAGCACTTTGTTTTTCCTACATCAATTCCACATATTAAAGTATCTGGTGTGATTCTTTCGATTTTTTCATTAACTCTCATAACATCATCCTCCTAGAATAATTTTATCAAATTTTGTATAACTTGACTTATCTAGTTTTTATTATAAGAGTCTTTCTAGACTAGACTCTTTTAGTCAACAAAAAAATCAATCATATTTCAGATTGATTTAATCATTAACGTCACTTGGTGCGACGATTTTACCTTTTGGAGCGGATGAGGGGAATCGAACCCCCGTTATCAGCTTGGAAGGCTGGAGCTCTACCATTAAACTACATCCGCAAAATCAAGTAGACAATATAGATTATAGCCTACTTTTTAATTTTTTGCAACTATTTTTTATTAAGTTTCACTTTGAGAGTCAAATAATTCCTTATAATAGTTAGAAGATATTATTTGAGTACTTACATTTACTCTGTTTTGAACTTCCTTATTTATAGTAGAGATATAATCGTCGCTAAGTTCATCCTCAGTGCTAGGAGTAAATGTATTAGTCTTTATATTATAACTACCCTTTTCGGTTATCCACGAGTAATCGTTAAACACAACTAGACTATCATGGTCGCTCATTATGTCACTGCCAATAAATAAACGCGAGTCGTAAGATACTCCGAACATATTTAATAGCGTAGGTATAACATCTACCGATGAAGAAAGCTTATCTATTTTTGTAGGCTCTATTTCACTATTATATATAATCAAATTGCTCTTGTTTACATCGAATGTTTCATCTCGCTTGAACGAGCTAACCTCATTTATTTCATCGACACTTAAAGTATATGGATAGTGGTCTCCTGATATGACTATGACAGTATCATCTAACTTATTTGCTTCCTCTAACTTATTTAAAAGCTCTTCTATCGCCCTATCAAATTCAATTTGAGTAGCTAAGTACGCTTTAACAGGAGTAGAGTATTCTAAATCATCGACTAACTTTTTATTTTTTCTTGCCATGTTATTTCCATAAAAATTATATTCAGCGTGTCCACTTACACTTATATAATACACAGCAAATTTATCTTCATTTATGTAGTCGTCTACACTTGCATCGATCAAGTCTATATCGCTTGGAGGCCATATTTTACAGTTCATCTCTTTTTCTAATCCATTACCGCATCCTGTATAACTAGCAAATCCTAGCGATTTCATAGTGACATTTCTTTTATAGTATGTATAAGTCCAATTGTGAAATGCTTTCACTGAGTAGTCCAAATTGTTAAAGACTGTACCAATTGCGTAAGGAAAATATAATTCTTTTTCTTTCCATTTGTTAAGTGATTCCTGAGTCGGAATTAAACTCGTCGTAAATTGAAATTCTCCACCGGTAGTACTCATAAATACTGGCGAATAATAATTTTCGAATATAAAACTAGAGTTTACTAATTTATATAGTGTCGGCGTCAAAGTTTCATCTACTGCAATAGAATTAAATCCCTCGGCCAAAATATATATGAGATTTTTCCCCTCGAATATTCCAGTATAATCGTTTTTATTAGTTGCTTGTTTATTTGAAAAATATTCATTTAAATTTTTTATAGTATTGTCACTAGTTTCAAAATCAAAATCTAAATTCAAAGAATTATATTCTATTTTTGGCTTTTCATCTGAAGTTTCACCTTTATCTTCAATTTCTTCTTTAGTAAAATCATCGACTTCTATTTTGGGATTGAAACCGAATAGATATCTGTTTATATCTAATCTGAATTCTGTTAAAAGGCCAAGTTTATTCACAGTTATCGTAGGTGCGTGCGTATTAAAATATAGATTATATGAGGAATATGTGTCCTTTTTATCAAAATTTAAAGAAAGTAAAACTAGTATGTAGAGTGCTACAAATATGAGCGCATACTTGTACAACTCTTTAATATATAAATGATAATATACTTTCTTATAAAAAATTGTAAATATTATAAAAGGGATTAAAAATATTATAATTTGAATCCAATTTTCTTTTAAACTTGTAAATATGATACTTTTGAAATCTAAGGCTTGACCTGCCATATTGATCGAATAAATAGAGAATGTTGTATCAAATACATATGTAAATATGAATTCACTTATAAAGAGAACTGTAATCAAGAAAAAGAAAGCTAAACTCACTGGAAATGACAACTTCTCTGGCAAAAATATTGTCAATATTGTGAAAAAAAGAGCGTAAATTGTCGTAAATAGAAATGTATATATGAGTTCTATATTGAACCAAACGTGAAATGTCGCTACTTTATAGATGTATTCTAGGAAAAAAAGACACAGCAAATAAAGTACAAAGCATTTCAAAAATTTTTTCATATTATCTACCCTATTCTTTTATTAGCGTCAGTGCTACTTTATTTTTATTTTGTAAAACCTCTAGTACATAGCAGTCTATTACATCGCCTGCGCTCAATATGTCATTAGGACTGCTGACAAAATTTTTGCTCATCTTACTTATGTGAATAAAACCGTCGTCGTGTAACCCTATATCTACGAATGCACCAAATGATGTGACATTTCTTACCGTTCCAGAAAGCATCATGCCAGGTTTTAAATCTTTGATATCTAGTACATCATTCTTTAGTACTGGTGCATTTATATCTTCACGTATATCTCTTCCTGGATTTTGTAGTTCTTCTAAAATATCTTTTACAGTGTATTCATCAGCATTTAGCTTTTTACTAAGATCGAGCGAATCTGCTTTCTTTAATGAATCAATAAACTCTTTTTTTCTAAATTCTT
>CALVPA010000051.1 GCA_944350395.1 uncultured Bacilli bacterium | reverse complement strand
TGCTTTTAGTAATTGGATTCATTTTAGTAATGGCTTATAAAAACGTAAAAAGTTTTAGAAAAAGTACTCAAACTTTATTTATGAAACTACCTGTATTTGGAAAAATTATAATATATAATGAACTTACAATCTTTACAAAAACTTTTGCTTCTTTATTAAAAAATGATGTGTATATTACGGATAGTATCGATATTTTAAGTAAACTTACTAACAATGAAATATATAAAGAAATAATGCTTAATACAATTACCAATATAGCTCGTGGAGAAAAGATTAGTGAGTCTTTTAAAGATCAATGGGCAGTACCAGACATAGCGTATTATATGATAGTTACTGGTGAAAACACAGGGCAGCTGGCATCTATGATGTCAAAGGTAAGTGCATATTATCAAGAGCAACACAAAACAATAGTCAATTCGCTTAAAACTTTAATTGAACCAGTGATGATAATATTTTTAGCTGTAGTAGTAGGAGGCGTACTCATCGCAGTCGTATTACCAATGTTCGGTCTATATAGCAGCATCGCATAGAAAGATGGAATTAAAATGTTATACATTTATATATTAGTATTCATAACGGGAACTGTACTTGCATCTTTTATTCATGTATATGTTACGCGGTTAATAAAAGGGGAATCAATAGTGTTTCCTAGAAGTCATTGTCCAAATTGTAACCATGTACTCAGATGGTATGAACTCATTCCTGTTATTTCTTATTTAGCACTAAAGGGTAGGTGCTCAAAGTGCAATTCTAAAATCGGAATCGACTCATTTTTATCTGAAATTTTTACCGGTTTAGCATTTCTACTAGTGTTTATAGTATATGGTTTTAGCTATGATACACTTTTAGGATTTTTAATAGTATTAGTGCTTTTATCTATATTTTTGAGCGATTTTAAAGAAATGATTATTTTAGATAGTACTATTATTGTAGGAATATTACTTGAATATTTAATACTATATCTTGATGGCGGGCTTAGGAGTGTATATCACAGTTTTATGTATGGAGTTTTTGCTTTCGTACTAATGTTTCTGATAAAGATTTTAGGCGACGCCATATTTAAAAGAGAGTCTCTTGGGGGAGGAGACATAAAACTTGCGTTCTTTATGGGATCGATACTTCCTTACAATTTATTTTTAATATCCATAATGATAGGTTCTTCCATCGCACTTCCATATGCTCTTTACATCGCATATACAAAAAAAAGAAGTGAGCTGGCATTTGGACCATTCTTAGCATTGGGATTGCTTATTGTATTCCTTTTAAAAAATGATATAATAGAATTATTAGAGTTATTAATAAAATAGGAAAGGACTGTTTTATGAAAAAATATATCTGGGTTATCTTACTTGCAGTAATAATAATCGTAATAATGATATTGTCACTTTTAAATGCTATAAATGAATTATTAGGAATGAGTATAGCTTTATTTTTAATCGATATATTTTGTATTATAGTAGCTATAATAGCATTTAAAAAAGACGTAAAACTAATAGGTTTACTTATGTCCATATTTACTATAATAGGTATTATTCTTACAATTTTAAGTCTTTGTGCTTATTTTAAAATGAATAATAATTCTAATTATAAATTTCAGATAACTGTAGAACCTGAAGAAAGTGAGAAAAATTTCTTATTCTCATATGAAAATCATGATTACTACACTTATAATGTTAAAAATGTAGAAGTAATAATGAAAAAGGATGGCAAGAGTTATTCGTTAGAAGATGCGTTAAATAATAAACTGATTACACTAGATGAAATACTTACACTAGCTATACCTAACGAAAATACTATAGGTTATAAAATTTATTATGATGGCGGACAAGAGAAATATAAGAATGATGAGTATTCTATTACTCTATGTGAAAACGATAAAAATGACGTAATATTTAGTACTTTTAATTACACTTATGAAGAAACTATCTGTAAATGATTAGTTTCTTTTTATATTTATTCCGATCATACTTCCTACAGTAGTACATGCTAAAATTACTAAGTAATAGATTAAAACCGATAAGTTAAATGAACGAATAAATAACAAATTTAGTACGGCAAGAACAGCTATTATTAAACTGCCTATCTTTAAACCGCCTAAATAGCCACGTTTAGATGCTTTTTTACCAGATTTAATTCCTATATAAATCATCATTAATGAAATTATTACGAAGTTAATCTTTGTAATCGTATTAAATTTTATAACTTGAGTATAATTTAGAACTGTCATGATTAGAAGATATGAAACTATACAAATCGTCCATCTAATAATAGGCTTTATGTAACACTTAATTTTTTTCATGTAATTCACCTATTAAATTATAGAGTAAATTTATGTAAAATATGATACACTTTTTATAATTAATATGATATACTTAAATTGTCCAAAGGAATAATATAAAACCGACTAAAGTGATGTATTGGGGATCTAATTGGAGTGCGGTGTAGAATACTTGGATTTAATCCTTGGCTCCTAAAGTACTTCATGTGATGACCCACCTGGCGTGAGCGCGGGCTTTATCACTAATCCTTTGGATATTTTTATTTGGAAAAAGGTGGTATATATGTTCGATAGAATTATTTCGATGATAGGCGAAAGCACTTTTGAGAAGATTAAAAATCTGCGTGTCTTATTAATCGGTCTAGGTGGAGTCGGCGGATATGTATGCGAGTCCTTAGTTAGAAGTGGAGTAAATCATATTACCATTATAGATTACGATAGAGTTGACATTACAAATATGAATAGGCAGATTATCGCACTTACTTCAACTATTGGAATGAAGAAAACAGAACTCATAAAAAAGAGATGTTTAGACATTAATCCGAATATAGATATAACTGTAGTAGATAAAAAAATAATGCCTAATGACATAGAAAGTTTATCATTAAAAAACTACGATTTCGTAGTTGATGCTATAGATGACGTTGATGTTAAAGTTTTTCTTATAAAGTACTCTATTGAAAACGATGTAAAGTTGATATCGTCGATGGGAACTGCAAAAAAAATAAATCCGGAAAAATTATGCATTTGTTCTTTAGATAAAACATCATATGATCCTCTTGCAAAAAAAATACGCTACCTTCTACGCGGAATTAATACTAAAAAAGTAATCGTGCTATCTAGCCGTGAAGAAGCTTTAAAAAGCGATAATGGCGAGCTAGGAAGTATGATTTTTGTTCCTGCATCTGCCGGAATCTTAATTGCAAATTATATTATAAAATCTGTTATAAAACAAAATACGCTTTAATTTAGATAAGAAGCGTATTTTGTTTTGTAAAAACTAACTAATTTCATTATCTTTTGATAATTGTCTTCTGTAAAATGGCCTTTATATTTAGATAAATCTATATTGGGATTAGCATATAATGCTTCATAATTTTTCTTTATAAACCTATATAAAAAATCTAATTCGCCTTCGCTTAAAAAGATATCATTTTTTTTAGCTAGTTCATCTAGTTTTTTTTTAGTAAGAGTAGATACGTAATTTTTAATCAGTTGAAACATTTTTATCACCACTATATTATATGAGTAATATAGTAGAAAATACCCATAATAAAAATGGTGGAATATGAAAAAATCTAATATATTTATGTATATAATTATAATATTGTTTACCTTGGTTTCCATAATTAGGCTTGTCGATTTAAACGTCTTTAAGAAAGAAAAATATAGAGGAGAATACGATGAAATTGTTAATCGAACTTTTACTGGTAGCAGTGCGCCTCGCGGGAGAATTTTAGACGTAAACGGTAAGGTATTGGTAGATAACATTGGAGTAAATACTGTAATTTATAATAGAAGAAGTGGGGTAAGTACCTCTGACGAAATAGATATCGCTTTAAATCTCAGCAGTGTACTAGAAATAGATGAAAATAAGATTACTTCGGATAAACTCAAAAAATTTTATTTAGTTACACACGATAATGGTAAAAATCTTATAACGAGTGAAGAGTATAAACTTTACGAAGAAAGAAAACTTAATTCTAGCGATATCGAGGCTTTAAAATATAGTAGAGTTACTGATGATATGTTGAATTCAATGACTCCTATGGAGAGAAATGCAAGTTACATATATTATTTATTATCTAATGGATACTCTTATCAAGATAAAATCATAAAAAAAGATATAACAGATGAAGAATTGGCTAAAATAAATGAATTGAATTTGTGTGGTGTAAGAGTGGAACTCACATGGGAGAGAACTTACCCCTATGGAGAAGTGCTAAGAAGCATCTTTGGAACAGTTAGTACTAATGGGATACCATCAGAATTGAAAGATTATTATGTATCTAAAGGATTAAAATTGGATAGCACTGTGGGCGTCAGTTATCTCGAATACGAATACGACGATTATTTGAGAGGAAAAGATGCTGTTTATAGAGTAAATCAAGATAATACGATAGAACTTTTAGAAGGAGAAGAACAAGGGAATGATTTATATCTTTCAATAGATATAGACGTACAATTAGAAGTAGAAAGCATATTAAAAGAAGAGATGTTAAACGCTAAAAAAGCCAAAAATACAGAATACTATAACCATTCATATGTGATAGTTGGGCACCCTCTAACTGGAGAAATAGTCGCAATGAGTGGCTTACAAATCAATGAAGATCATTTTGTCGATATTACAAGCAATATAATAAGTTCCAGTTATACGGTAGGCAGTGTAGTAAAAGGGGCATCTATCTCGGTTGGTTATCAGCAAAACCTAATCGAAGAAGATGCATATGTTACAGATTCTTGTATAAAAGTTTATGGAGTAACAGAGAAGTGCAGTTGGAAATCATTAGGTAAGATTACAGATCTCACGGCTCTCGCATATTCATCTAATTATTATCAGTTTTTGATCGCTACTAGACTTACTAATCCTAATTATAAATGGAATTCTAAATTAAATGCGACGAGCGAGCATTTCGCTATATATAGAAATATGTATTCTAGTTTTGGACTTGGAAATATTACAGGGATAGATTTACCAAATGAAAAAACTGGAATAATTGGAAAAACTGTTAGCGATGACTTACTTTTGAATTTGACTATTGGGCAGTACGATACTTATACCCCAATCGAGTTATTTCAGTATATAAATACAATAGCAAATAATGGAGTTAGACTTGCGCCTAGCCTCATGAAAAAAATAACAAACGGAGATGAAACTGTAAAAGAAAATACTTCTAAAGAGTTAAATAGAGTCGATTTAGGAGAACAATATATAAAAAGAGTACAGGAAGGTTTTAGAGAAGTTATGACGATAGGTACAGGTAGAAACTATGCTGGTGGAATAGTCACTGCAGCAGGAAAAACTGGCACGAGTGAAACGTTTGTAGATACAAATGCCGATGGCGTTATGGATACTAAAACGATAAGTACTGCATTTGTGATGTATGCTCCGTTTGAAAATCCGGAATATTCGATAGTCATACTAAGTCCTAATATAAGCGTAGAGCGGGAAGAGACTTCATATAAATACTCGATAAATTTGCGTGTAAATAAAAAAATTGTTAAGTATTTGTTTGAAAATCGCGAATAATCTGATATAATACTAATGACCTATAAAAAAAGGAGGGACTTTTATGGCTAAAAAAGGTGAAAACAGAGAAGCTGTAGCATTGCAATGTACTGTATGTAAAAATGTTATACGTCCTACAGAGAAGAATAAGAAAAATACAGTTGAAAAATTAACTATAAGTAAATATTGTCCTAAATGCAGAAAGCACACTGAACATAAAGAAAAGAAAATCTAATCAAAGAGGAGGATAAGTCATGTTAATAAATATAAACGATATTAAAAATGGAATGACTGTAATAGTTGACGGTAAACTATGTGTAATCGTCGAATTCCAACACGTTAAACCTGGTAAAGGCTCTCCATTCGTAAAGATAAAATTAAAGAACTTGAGAACAGGTAGTATCGTAGTAGAAACATTTAATACTAATATTAAGATCGAAAAGGCACACGTAGATAAGTCTAAATCACAATTCTTGTATGAAGATGGCGAAAATTACGTATTTATGAATACTGAAACATACGATCAGACGGAACTATCTAAAGATACTTTGGGAGATAACGCTAAATATCTTAAGGAAGGTCTTGAAATTCAAATCGCTTCTTATGAAGGTGAGATTATCGGCATAGATTTACCTGAAAAGATAGACTATGTGGTAGCTAGTACAGAACCTGCTACAAAAGGTAATACGACTAGTAGTGCGATGAAAGATGCAACTCTAGAAAATGGTCTTGTAGTAAAAGTACCATTATTCATAAACGATGGTGAGACAATTACTGTATCTACTATCGATGGAAGTTATTGTGGAAGAGCGTAACAGACGTTCTTTTTTATTGACTTAAAGAAGACTTTTCTTTATAATATTGAATAAGGAAAAGGTGAATGCACATTATATGAATTATTTAGATGAAATAGAATTTAGAATGGAAGAAGCTATCGAAAATCTTGATAAAAGATTGACTACTGTAAGAGCAGGAAGAGCTAACCCACATATGTTAAATGGAATTATGGTCGAATATTATGGAACTATGTCTCCTATAAATAGTGTTGCTAATATCACTGTGCACGAAGCGAGACAACTTTTTATTAAGCCTTTCGACAGAAGTACACTTAAAAATATAGAAAAAGCGATACAAGAAGCAAATCTAGGTGTAAATCCTACAAATAATGGTGAAATGATAATCATAACTTTACCAGAGTTATCAGAAGATAGAAGAAGAGAATATGTAAAGCAGGCTAAAGCTATGGGAGAAGAAGCTAAAATTGCGCTTAGAAATATAAGACAAGATGGTAACAGTAAAGTTAAAGCCGACGAACTTCCAGAAGATCAAGAGAAGAAAATTTTAGAAGATATACAAGAACTAATCGGAAAATATAATAAAATTGTCGATGAAAAAATTAAAGAAAAAGAAGCAGAACTTATGGAAGTTTAAAAAAGTAACCAGATCACACGTGATCGAAGTTACTTTTTTTGTGTGCAATATTTCAATTTTTAATTTAAATACAATCATTTTTGTTATAACTTTACTTAGTATAACATATATTTTGAATGCAAAAATGACAATTTTGAAAGTTGATTTAATATAATCTTTATGTTAATCTTAACGTGTAGGTGAATATTTATGTCGGAACTAAAAGAAATCGAAAGAAGTATAATTAAAACTTATAGAAAAGAAATATGGGCCAGATTTGTTAAAGCAGTTAAGGATTATAAAATGGTCGATGAAAATGATCACATAATGGTATGTATTTCTGGTGGTAAGGATTCATTTTTACTTGCTAAATGTATGGAAGAACTTCAAAAACATGGTGGCATAAAATTTGAATTAGAATATGTAGTCATGAACCCCGGTTATGATGAAAGTGCTATTCGTAAAATAAAAGAAATGGCAAAACTTTTAAATCTAGATATAAAGATATTCGATACAGATATATTCAGAGTAGTTGCTAAAATTGCTAAAGAAAGTCCTTGTTATATGTGTGCAAGAATGCGAAGGGGTTATCTCTATGATAAAGCGAAAGAATTGAACTGTAATAAAATTGCACTAGGGCATCACTTCGATGATGTAATCGAAACGACGCTTTTATCAATGTTTTATGGAGCTGAAATTAAGACAATGGTTCCTAAAGTACATAGTTCCAACTTTAAAGGTCTAGAACTTATAAGACCTCTTTATCTAGTGAGAGAAAAGGACATTTTAAATTGGAAAAATCACAATTCATTAGAATTTATCAACTGTGCCTGTGATTTTACAAAAAGTGCAGATTACACGAATAGTAAAAGACTAGAAGTTAAAAAATTGATTTCTTCATTTAGGGAAAAAGATATGAATATAGATTACAACATATTCAAAAGTATGGAAAATGTCAATTTAGAGTGTGTACTCGGATATAAATTTAAGAATGTAGAGCAAAATTTTTTAGAAATATATGATAAAGAAAGCGATGATAGATTATGAGTATAATTAAACTTTCAAACGTATCAAAATTTTATTACAATAAAAAAACTATATCTAGCGGTTTTACAAAAATAAATGTAGAATTCGATATGGGTGAATTCGTCGTTATAACTGGTGAATCGGGTAGTGGAAAGAGTACTTTATTAAATGTAATTTCAGGTTTAGATTCATATGAAGAAGGAGAAATGTACATAAATGGAGAAGAAACTAGTCATTACACTGAAGTAGATTATGAAAATTATAGAAGAAAGTATATAGGAAATATATTTCAAAACTTTAATCTAGTCAATAGTTATACCGTTTACGAAAACATAGAACTTGTTCTCTTGCTCAACGGTTATAAGAGAAGAGAAATAAAAAACAAAATTTTAGATATCATAAAAACTGTTGGTCTTACTAAATATAAAAATACAAAAGCATCTAAGCTTTCTGGTGGTCAAAAACAGAGAGTAGCAATCGCTAGAGCCTTAGCAAAAGATACGCCTATAATAGTTGCAGATGAGCCAACTGGGTCTTTAGATGTAAAAAGTGCTCGAAGTATAATGAAACTTTTACACGATATCTCTAAAGAAAAACTAGTAGTAATTGTAACTCACAATTACGAGCAAGTAGAGGAATATGCAACGCGTAAGATTTCGATGCACGATGGAAAAATAATCGAAGATAAGAAAATAGTAAAGACAGAGCCAGTTAAAGCGAATCCTGTTCAATATAAAAATATATGTAATAAAGATAAAGTTTTGCTCGGATTTAAAAATGCTTTTAATATCAAGACAAAATTTTTATTGCTCTTGATGGTCTACCTCTTTTTGACTATCTTAGTATTTTCGGAATATACCAGCTTACAAAAAATAGATTATGACAACGACTCGAATGGGTATAATTATTATTTCCAAGACGTATCTAATAATAGGGTAATAGTAAACAAAAAGGATAGAAGCTCTTTTACACGCGATGATATCGATAATATAGGCAAATTAGAAAATGTGGATTATCTTGTTGAAAATGATATTTTACTAGATATTCAAGTCGCTGTATATGACAATGAAAATTACATCCATGGCTCTGTCAGCTCATTAAATAACTTAAAAAATGTCGATGTGGGTTCAATGCCATCAAATGAACATGAAATAGTCATATCGGCGTCACAAAATTCATCTTATTTAATATTTAGTGATAAAGATGACATAATTGGAAAAGAATTTTATTTACAAAATGATTCAGGCGGTTTTCCCATCGATTATAAAGTAAAAATAGTAGGAATAAAATATGACGATTCGCTATTATATAGTGCAAAAATATATGCAAATGATGCCATATTAAACGATTTAATGAAAATAGAAAATTTATTTTACAGTACTACTGACCTTAAAGTAAATAATCAAATATTTAAAGGAGACAAATCTAGATTATACTATGACATAATGCCAAGTGAGCGGGTTGCAAGTGGTAAAGCAGTTGCATTTCAAGATTTAAATTTATATTGTAAAGACTATACTTGTACAGGTACTGATATTACTTTAAATGTAAATAATATATATTATGAAGAATCTGCAACTTTAAAGGTCAGTAAAATTTATAACAAAGATAATTTTAAAGAATTAACTGGTTATGATGATATAAATGACTTTTATAATGTTATTTTTATAAGCACAAAAGATTACGATAGGTTATATTCAAAGGGTACATATCAGATAAGCGTGTATTTGGAAGACGCTAAAAATGCAAATACCACTATTAAAAAATTAAATGATCTATCATATGAAACATTTTATGTAAAAGATGCTTTAGCGGATCCTATAAGTAACTTTATGGACATTATTAGACTCTTAAGATCTATAGTGTTTGTAATAGCAACTATTATTCTGTTTTTTATATCTTATTTTGTCATTAAAATAATATTGAAATCGCGTAATATATATTTTTCTACTATTAGAATATTAGGAGCTACAAAAAAAATATCTAAACAGTTATTAAATATCGAATTATTAATTGATATAAATGTCGCATATGTCTTATTTTTGCTTTTAGTATTAGCGGTGAAAATAAACATCATAAATATAGCTTATATAAGCGATATGGTTAGCTTTTTAAAGATATCTGATTATGTGATTGTTTATTTCATTCTTATGATTATGTCTCTACTCATATCGAATAGATATTCACATAAGCTGTTTAAAGATTCAGTAATGAATACGTTTAGAGAGGATGTGTAAAATGATAAAATTAGAAAATGTCAACAAATATTTTAACCATTTTAAAAAGAATGAAATACATGTCATAAATAACACATCCTTAGAATTTGGTGATACCGGTTTAGTAGCACTGTTAGGACCATCTGGATGTGGAAAAACGACTCTTTTAAATGCTATAGGTGGGCTAGATAGAGTAAATAAAGGTAAAATATATGTTAACGGTAAGAGAATAACTAAAGTAAGCTCATATAAAAAAGATAAAATAAGGGTTCTGAATATAGGTTATATTTTCCAAAACTACGACCTATTAGAAAATCTCACAGTATATGAAAATATATCACTTTCCTTAAAAATGATAGGAATAAAAAATAGGGCCGAAATTAAGAAAAGAGTAGATTATGTTTTAGAGCAAGTCGGTATGTATAGGTATAGAAATAAGCCGGCTGGAATGCTCTCTGGTGGTGAAAAACAAAGGGTAGGAATCGCAAGAGCCATCGTCAAAAATCCTAGCGTAATTATTGCTGATGAACCGACGGGCAATCTCGACAGCAAAAATACGCTAGAAATAATGAACATCATAAAGTCTATTTCAAAAGATAGACTAGTTATATTAGTTACTCATGAAAAAAATTTAGCGTATTTTTATGCTTCTAGAATAGTTACAATCGAAGATGGGAAAATACTTACTGATGAAAATAATAACCACGAGAATGAACTAGATTATAGAGTTGATAATAGAATATACTTAAAAGATATCGAAGAACATGAAAGGATAGAAAATAAAAATTATAAATTAGATTTATACAGAGAGAATAAAGACCAAATTAATTTAGATATTGTAATTAAAAATGGTAATATTTATATAAAGAGCAATGGTCCTAAAAAAATAGAGGTAGTGGACGAATATTCAAGTATTGAATTTATCGATGATAATTATAAAAAGATTTCTAAAAATGATTATGAAAAAACCAATTTCGATTTAAATGAACTGGACAATTCTAAATATAAAATACATTATTCATCTATATTTAATATTTTTTCGATGATTAAAGCAGGTATTAAAAAAGTTTTTGACTACTCCACAATAAAAAAAGTCTTGCTCATAGGTTTTTTTGTCTCTGCCATGTTCATAGTTTATGCAATTAGCAATATTTTTGGTGTAACAAATATTAAAGATTCATATTTTGTAAATGTCAATAAAAATTATATAGTGATTGAAAATACCAAAAATGATTTAGACGAATTTTTAAAATTAGAAAAAGATGAAAATATTTCTTATGTCATTCCAGGTTCTTCCTTAATCGAAGTACAAGTAGTTGCTGATAATATCTATCAGCTTATAAATTCAAATGTAACTATCGAAGCTTCTTTAGCGGATTATAATTATTTAGAATGCGATTTATTATATGGAAAACTTCCAACTTCATCAAATGAAGTCGTAATCGATAAGCTTGCGATTGAAAATATTAAAGATACCGATGTTCTTACGATGATTGGTTACAAAGATATGGAAAATCTTATTGGAGCAAAATTAAAAATAGGCGAATTAGATTACTTCAATATTGTTGGAATTAGTGATACCAGTAGCCCATCTATATATATGGATAAAAATAATTTTACAGATGTTTTGTCTTACTCTACTAGTGAAAAAGATTACTCTGACATGGAAGCAACAAACAATATTATCAAATTAACTGATTATGACTTAGATAAAGAAGAAATTACAATAAAAAAAGGAAGAGAACCTATAAACGATTATGAAGTTTTAGTGAATATAGAAAACGAAGAATATATGCCTTTAAATAAAGTCATCGATGTAAAGATAGGCGATAACAAACTGAAGGTTGTCGGTTATTATGAATCACCTTATGGAATAGAAGATTTATATGTAAATAGAAATACTATTAAATATAACAATGTTATAAATAATTCTAATATGATGGTTTATTCACTAGATAAACGTGCAACGCTTTCTTATTTAAAAGATATGGGTTATAATGCTATCGATACATATAAAAAATCTAAAGATGAATATTTAGTAAAAGTTAAAGAAAATATAACGGAATCTGTAATAATAGCAGGGATATTGTTATTAATTTCATTTGTTGAAATATTTCTAATGATAAGAGCATCATTTATGTCGAGAATAAAAGAAGTAGGCATATATAGAGCGATAGGGGTTAAAAAGAGCGATATTTATAAAATGTTTTTAGGGGAAATACTTGTCATTACTACTATTGCAGGCGTTCCAGGATTCGTTATCATGAGTTTATTCCTAAAAGAATTAACAAAAATAAATTATCTTTCACAGCTCTATCTCTTAGATTTTAAAGTACTAATATTAAGTTTATTTTTAATATACTTCCTAAACATTTTGATAGGCTTATTGCCTATTAGAGGCGTTATTAAAAATACGCCAAGTGAAATTTTATCGAGAAACGATGTTGACTGATTATAAAAACATTACTAAAATCATAAAATTACTTAGTGATTGTATGAAGAAAGTAATGTTTTTTTGTATTGGATTTTTATTTTTATTTATTCATAATGATGTATTTGCAGCTGAATGTGAGTTCGTTATGGATGCCGATAGTGGGAGGGTTCTATACAGTAAAAATGCGTCCGATACTCACTTAATAGCATCTACTACTAAGATAATGACAGCGCTTGTCGCACTCAACAATGGAAATCTAAAAGATGTCATCACAGCTGATGAAATAGTTTTAGATGCATACGGAAGCTCTATATATTTAAAAGTTGGAGAAAAGATGACTCTCGAAGACTTATTATATGGCTTAATGCTGAGAAGTGGAAATGATGCTGCACTCGTAATCGCAAAACACATTGGAGGTTCTGTTTCTGGTTTTGTAGCTCTTATGAACGAAACTGCTAAGGCGATAGGAATGGAAAATACGAATTTCTCTAATCCACATGGTTTAGATGAAGAAAATGAAAATACGAGTACTGTTTACGATATGGCTCTTTTAATGAGAGAAGCGATGAAAAATGAAACTTTTAGAAAAATAACTAGCACAAAAAAATATACTTTAAAAACTAATTTTAATACATATGAATGGTACAATAAAAACGAATTATTAAATAACTATGAATATGCAACAGGTGGTAAGATTGGTTACACTATTAAAGCTAAACACACATTTGTATCTAGTGCTACTAAGGATGATAAAAATTTGATAGTTGCGACCTTTGTAGATCCAGACAGGTTTAAGACACATGAGAATCTCTATGAAAAATATTTTGAAAAATACGAAAGATACACTTTAATCGATAAAGATAATCTCGATATAGATTATAAAAAAGGGTATCGAGTCTTCACAATGTCTACATTCGATATGCTTCTAAATAATAATGAATTAGAAAAAGTAAATAGAGAAGTCGTGTTATATAGCGACGTAAAAATAGGAAATAGTGCAACTATAATCGGTAATGTTTCTATAAAAATAGATGATACAGTTTACAAGAAAATGAACATATACGCAGTGAGAGAAAAACAAGAAAAAAAATCATTATTAGATAAGATTAAGGAGTTTTTTAAATGGTCAGTATAATATGGGGTTTACTTATGGTAATAGGAATCATCTTTAGCTTTGCAAGTGGAAACGTATCTTTAGTGAATGACGAAGTTATATCGAGTGCAAAACAAGCGATGGAAATGTTTTTAAACATGTTTCCGGTAATAGTCATTTGGATGGGGCTTATGAAAATTGCAGAAAAAAGTGGATTACTCGAAAAAATTGCATATAAATTTTCGTTTATTCTTGGTAAACTTTTTCCTTCTATTCCAAAAGGCCATGAATCGCTTGGACTCATCGCTTCCAATATAATCGTAAATATGGTTGGACTAGGAAGTGCTGCTACTCCCTTTGGCCTAAAAGCGATGGAAAAATTGCAAGAACTCAATACTGAAAAAAATACTGCTACTGAAGCCATGATTACATTTTTAGTTTTAAATACGAGCGGTGTTACTCTCATTCCTACATCTATCATAAGTCTAAGAGCCCTTTATAACAGTGCGAATCCAAGTGAGATAATCTCATGTGCGCTCATTGCAACTATTTGTTCTACAATTGGAGGTCTTACGATAGATTATTTAATTAGGAGGCACAATAGATGAGCATACTTTCTTTTATAATAATTCCGATCATGGTACTTGGAATAATATTTTATGGCTATTATAAAAAAGTTGATTTATATTCTTCTTTTATTGAAGGAGCCAAAGAAGGAATAGAAAGTGCTATAAGTATTTTCCCGTATACAGTAAGTATGGTTTTTGCAGTGAACGTATTTCTACATAGTGGAGTTTTATCTTATGTTTTTTCATTTGTTTCTGATCTTTTTAATAATATCATACCAGTTAGCATAATTCCTATGGCTCTATTAAGGCCGATAAGTGGTTCTGCATCTATGGTTATTATGACCGACATATTTAATTCATTGGGCCCTGATTCTTTTGCCGGAAGGCTTGCAAGCGTCATGCAAGGAAGTACTGATACTACTCTCTATGTAATAACTCTCTATTTTGGAAGCGTTGGAATAACCAAAATTAGGTATGCATTAAAAGCTGGACTATTCGCGGATGTAATCGGCATAATTATGAGTATTATTTTAGTCAGTTTAGTATTCGGGATTTGATACTAAATATATTTTATTGACATTTAAAAAAATTATTTAAATCTATTTATTTTAATAATACAATAAAACATTAAATTTTTTTGTATATTCATTCTAATTAATAATTTCTATTTTGCCTTTTGATTTTGCTATATTTTTTTGATATAGTTTCATCGAAAGGAGGAATGAAAAATCAATCAATTAATTTTAGTAGGAAGGCTTACTAAAGACCCTGTAATTCAAAAAACGGAAGGGAAAAACAGTTGTAAGATAACTCTAGCAGTCAAGAGACAATTTAAAAACTCGGATGGCATTTATGATACGGATTTTATAAATTGTACTGTTTGGAATGTTATTGCCGAAAAGGTATGTGAATTTTGCAAGAAAGGTGACCTAATATCGGTAAAAGCTAGAATTCAAAATAACAACTATATAGATAAAGAAGATAAAAAGATATATTCTTATGAAATTGTTGCAGAGCAGATATCGTTTATGCAATCTCAAAATAAAAAGAGGAATGAAGAACTAACAGACGCTTGCGAAGAAGATTAATTTAATAAATTAAATATGATTGTCATATTGTTATATAGGTGATAAATAAATGAAAAGAATTTTTGAATGGTTAGGTGGATTTGCTCTCATAGCTTTTAGTTTTTATTTTACAGATAAAGTAAGTCTTATGGTCGCAAGTAAGAGCGAACTTATGCAAGAAATAGTGTCTGTAAGCGATGAGTACAAAGAAGACTATATAGATGCTGTAATCGATGTAAAAGATAATACTATAGTTCCTGGCAAATATGGTAAAGAGATAAATAATGAAGAGAGTTATCTCAATATGCACGATTTTGGATCTTTTAATGAAAATTATTTGGTTTACGATTATATAAAACCTAAAACATCCTTAGAAGATAATAAAGACAAATATATAGTTTCAGGTAATCCTCAAAATAGAAGTGTGGGAATAATTATAGAACCTAGTGAAAACATTCAAAAATATTTAGACTCGAAAGATATAGAATATGACATAATTGCAAATAGTGCACAAGATATTACCGATAGTGAAGCAGAATATATAAACGGAGCAAATAATTTAGAATATTTTAAAACGCTCGATTCAAAAATTTCTAATAATAAACACATCTGTATTAAAGAATATAGTAATTTAGATTCGTGTATAAATAGTAATTACTATATAATTTTACCTCAAATAAAATTACAAAATTCTAACATTGTCGAAGTCAAAAATAATATCAGTCCAGGCAGTATCATCCTTATTTCGTCTAAAACTGATATTAAAAATATTGAACTCATTTTGAATGAGATAAGTTATAAAGACTTAGACATCGTTTACATTTCAAAACTTATTGATGAGAAAGAAGCAAACTAATGCTTTTTTCTCATTCTTTTCATTTCATAGACATTTACTCATTATTCTGTTATAATACTTGTATCTAATAACTTTTTAATTTTTTAATTAAAGAAAGGAAATATATATGAGTAAAATAAAAATAATGGCTTTAGGTGGCCTAAATGAAAATGGTAAAAACACCTATATCATCGAAGTAGATAATTCGTTATTTATTTTTGATGCAGGAATTAAATTTGTAAGTGAGCAGATGTATGGAATAGATTATATCATACCTGATTATGAATATTTAATAAAGAATAAAAAAAGAATCAAAGGACTATTTTTAACTCACGCTCATCCAGAAAATGCTGGTGCAGTGTTCGATTTAGTAAAAATACTTCCTAAAATTAAAATATTTGCAACCAAATACACTATTGAATATTTAAAATTACAAGGATTTGAGGGTAATATTATAGAGATAACTGCCCATCATAAGATTAATTTTGGTTCAGTTAGCGTATTCCCAATAAATGTAAATCATTCTGTACCAGATTCTGTCATGTATGTCGTAAATACTAAAGATGGTGCTATAGTCTATACTGGTGATTTTATAATAGACTCTAGTATGACGAACAGCTACAGTATGGACTTAGGGAAAATTGCGTATGTAGGAAAACTAGGTGTCTTATGTTTACTTAGTGAATCTTCTTTTTCTGAAAGAATAGGGCATACCTCTCCTAATCACAAATTCGAAAAATTTTATACGGACATTATTAATAAGAGCGAAGGCAGAGTTTTGATAAGTCTATTTGATGATCATTTGTATACTATTCAAGAAATATTTAATTCTTTAGTGAATTCGCATAGAAAAGTAGTAATAATGGGTCATAAACTTCAAAGTCTTATTAACATGGCTATAGATGGCAAATATTTAATCGTAAAACCTAATTTGATAGGTAGTTTAGAAAATATAGATGATAAAAATTCTATCATTCTAATATGCGATGATAAAAAGAACCAATATCATAATATAAAAAAGATTATAGGTGGTTACGACAAATTTTTAACTCTCAAACATACAGATACTATTTTGTTTGCTGAACCCATATATGATTATAATGAAAAAACATTAGTAGATATGCAAAACGAATTAGCACTTATGAACATCGAATCGTATGCTATACCTAAAGATAGAAGTATATTGCACCATGCGAGCAGTGAGGATCTCATGATGCTTATAGATTTATTAAAACCTAAATATTATATGCCTGTCGAAGGCGAATACAGATACATGGTTGGTAACGCTAATTTGGCATCGTCTTTGGGAATACCAAATGAAAATATTATTCTAAAACAAAATGGTGAAATGGCTATATTTGAAAATGGCAAACTAATTGATAAAACAGAAATTATCAAAGTAAACGACACTTTGATAGATGGTTCAATCGGAGAAGATGTCGGCGAATTAGTAATAAAAGATAGAGAAGTTTTAGGAGAAAATGGAATAGTGCTAATAAGTGCTAGTTTATCTAAGAAAACTAAAGAGATATTAGTTGGACCAGAAGTCACTACTAGAGGATTTATATATGTAAAAGATTCTAGTGAAATAATAGCGGAGATTAAAAAAATTAGTACTAATATAATTGAAAGAAATAAGACGAGTGAAACAGTCGATTACAACAATATAAAATCTGAAATAAGAGATGAACTGAGTAAATATTTCTATGAAGAAACAGAGTCTAAACCTATGATAATCGCTGTTATACAAGAAATTTAAGGAGGAAAAAATGAAAAATTTAAAAATGGAAGATATAGTCGCTTATTCTAAACAGTATGGATACATTTTTCAGGGTAGTGAGATTTATGGAGGATTATCTAATACTTGGGATTACGGTCCTTTAGGTAGAGAACTAAAAGAAAACATTAAAAAAGCTTGGAATCAAAAATTTATACAAGAAAATATTTATAACGTAGGATTAGATGCAGCTATTTTGATGAATCCCGAAGTATGGGTGGCTAGTGGCCACGTTGCAAATTTTGCAGATCCTCTAATAGACTGTAAAAAATGTAAGAGTAGACACCGTGCTGACAAATTAGTAGAAGAATTTACTCACGGAGAAGAAACTGGAGACGGTTGGAACAATGAAAAATTAGAAGAATTTATAAGAGAAAACGGAATTACTTGTCCAGTTTGTGGTAGCACTGAATTTACTCCGATTAGAAAGTTTAATTTATTATTTGAAACTAAATTAGGTGTAACGGAAGATACTAAGAGCACAGTCTATTTAAGAGGAGAGACTGCTCAAGGAATATTTGTAAACTTTAATAATGTACAAAGATCTATGCGCCTAAAAGTCCCATTTGGAATAGGACAAATCGGTAAATCTTTTAGAAATGAGATTACACCTGGAAACTTCATATTTAGAGTTAGAGAATTCGAACAAATGGAACTTGAGTTCTTCTGTAAACCTAACACTGATTTAGAGTGGTTTGGCTTTTATAAAAATTCGTGTATGGACTTTTTAAAAACAATCGGTATAAAGAAAGAAAGTCTTCGTTTTAGAGACCACAAGAAAGAGGAATTATCTTTTTATAGCAAGGCAACTACTGATATAGAGTATAAATATCCTATGGGCTGGGGTGAACTCTGGGGAATTGCAGACAGAACTGATTACGATTTATCTACACATATGGAACACTCAAAAGTCGATTTGAGATACTTAGATCCAGAGACAAATGAAAAATACATCCCTTACGTAATAGAGCCATCTGTCGGATTAGATAGACTTATTTTAGCAGTTATGTGCGATGCATACGATGTAGAAGAATTAGAAAACGGTGACTCTAGAGAAGTTATGCACCTTCATCCAGCACTTGCTCCTTATAAACTAACTATACTGCCTTTAATTAAAAAGCTTCACAGCGATAAGGCAAAAGAAATTTACAGCATACTATGTTCAGAATTTCCAGTAACTTATGATGAAACGGGAAGTATTGGAAAACGTTATAGGAGAAGTGATGCAATAGGAACACCTTATGCTATAACAATCGACGATGAAACGCTTAATAACGATACAGTTACTCTGAGGGATAGAGATACTATGAAGCAAATAAAATTGCCAGTAAGTGAACTAAAGGATTACATAAACAAAAAGATAAAATTATAAAGATGTCAAAAGACGTCTTTTTTCTTTACAATTAAAGTCCAACTTAGATATAATATTACTGGTAATTAAAAATATAGATTTTATTGAGGTGAAATTATGGCAGACAAATTAGTTAAATCTTTAATAGGAATATTTGGAGGTTTTATAACTAGTGTATACGGGAAATATATATTCATATTTTTCCTATCATTGATGCCAATACTAGAATTAAGAGGCGGATTAATTGCGGCATCACTTTTGGATATAGATCCCATTTCGAGTTTAATCGTATGCCTAATTGCAAATATTCTCGTTATACCTGTTGCCTTATTTTTAATGGATGCGATACTAAACTTGATATCGAAAATCAAAGTATTTAAAAAAGCAGTTGATTGGTGGAAAAAAAAGGCTCTCAGCAAAAAAGGTAGCATTGAAAAATATGGATATTTAGGTCTAATGTTATTTGTCGCAGTGCCACTACCTGGTAGTGGAGCTTGGACCGGATGTTTTATTGCAAGTCTGCTCGACATGGATAAGAAAAAGAGTTTTATTGCGGCACTACTCGGAGTATGCATTGCTGCTGTAATAATGATGATTTTTTCGTTCGGAATATTGAAAGGAATATTGAACTGATGAAAATAAAAGATGAGATTAATAAAACAATTTTTAGAGAATACGACATAAGGGGAGAATACGAAACTCAAATAGATGAGGATACTGCGTATACAATCGGACTAACATATGGTACCAAAATTAAATCGATGGGTAAAAACATTTGTGTAGTTGGTCACGACAATAGGCTTAGCGGAGAAGTGCTCACTAACGCTCTTTTAAAGGGAATAACTGAAACTGGAATAGATGTAAACTACTTAGGACTAGTCACTACTCCTATGTACTACTTTGCGTGTCTTTATTTAAAAATTGACACAGGAGTAATGGTAACAGCGAGCCATAATCCTGTAGGCGATAACGGATTTAAAATCGCTCTAGATAATTATGATAATGCTTGCGGAGAAGATATTCGAAAACTCTACGATTTAGCAGTTTCTAAAAAATACGCCTCGGGATGTGGAACTATTAAAAAAGTCGATATAAGGGATGAGTATTTAAAGAGAATTACCGAAGATATAAATATAAGGAGAAAACTTAAAGTAGTAGTAGACCCAGCTAATGCAACTCCATCTATAATAGTAAAAGATGTGTTTAAGAGTTTTAAAAATCTTGATGTAACCTATATAAACGATATTTCAGATGGCAGTTTTCCAAATCATCATCCAGATCCTAGTGTTCCTAAAAATATGGAAGAATTACAAAAGAAAGTTTTAGAATTAAAAGCTGATGCTGGCATCGCTTTAGATGGAGACGGAGATAGAGTCGGGTTAGTAGATGAAAAAGGTAACATTATAAATATAGATACCTTTATGGCGATAGTTTGGGACGACTTAATGGCAAAGTCTAAAAATAAGACTGCACTATTCGATGTCAAATGTTCTAAACAATTAGAAGATGAAATCAAAAGATTGGGTGGTACACCTTTTATATATAGAACTGGCAACTCATATCAAAAGAATAAGATAAAAGAGATGGATTTAGCATTTGGTGGTGAATTATCGGGTCACGTATTCTTTAGAGATAGATGGGATGGATTTGACGATGGCATATATGCTGGACTAAGATTTTTAGAGATTTTGTCTAAAGATCAAAAAACAGCGAGCGAACTATATGCCCATTTGAATAAATATTACAGTACTCCTGAAATAAAAATTCCAACAACAGAAGATAAAAAATTTGCCATAGTAGAAAAGGTTCGCGAATACTGTAAAAACAAAGGGCTAGATGTAAATACTATAGATGGCGTCAGAGTAACTTATGACGACGGATGGGCTCTAGTTCGTGCATCTAATACAGGTCCAAACCTTACTACTAGATTCGAAGCAAAAAGCGAAGAGAGATTAGAGAAAATTAAAACGGAATATATGAATTTGATAAATTCACTTCTTTAGACTAACATAGCTTAGTCTTTTTTTGTGTTAAAAATAATTTTACCAAATATGATTAAATAGGGTGAGATTATGGACGAATACAAAGCAGTGAAAATGAGACTTAAAAACAAAAAAAAATTTAAAGTAAATAATGAAAACTTTCAAAAGCCGAACAATTATATAAACAATCTCATCACAAGAATACTCATTTCAGTAATTTTATTTTTTGGATTTATAATAGCAACTAATAGTAGTAATAAGATAAGTGAATTTGTTAGTAATGACGTCCTTAAAAAAAATATATCTTTTAGCAAGATAACTAATCTATATAATAAATATTTTGGAAGTGTTCTACCGTTTAAAGATATCACCGAAGAAGCAAATACTGTTTTCAATGAAACTCTTACTTATGAGAGCATAAAAAATTATAAAGATGGATATCAGTTAGAAGTTAAAGAAAACTACTTGGTACCTGTAATAACTTCTGGTATTGTAGTGTTTATAGGAGAAAAAGAAGAACTAGGGAATACAGTAATAGTGCAAGGGATAGATGAAGTAGATTACTGGTATAGTAATATTGACAATTTATCAGTTTCGCTTTATGACTACGTGAGTGAAGGTACATTTTTAGGATCTGCTAAGGGAACTAACCTATATCTTACATTTTTAAAAAATGGTGAATACTTAGGTTACGATGAAGTTTTGGAATAAAATAAAAGTTCATCCACTTTCATATTTCGTTATCACAGTTTCATTGATTACTGGATTTTTCAAATATCTTCTCTTAGTTTCCATCATAATCATAGTACACGAGTGTGGGCACATAACGATGGCAAAATATTTTAAACGCCAAATATCTTCCATCTCTATTTTACCTTTTGGTGGTTTAATGAAAATGGATTCCTATGTATCGAGTGACATATTCGAAGATTTATTAATCGCCGTAGGAGGCATTCTTTTTAATCTCATACTTGGTGTTACCGTTTATACACTTTTTAATCTCGGAATTTTAGATTATGAAAAATATAGTCTAATTAGAACATATAATTCTATAGTAATCGGTTTTAACTTGCTGCCGATATGTCCACTAGATGGTTATAAAATACTCAAATTGTTAGAAGAAATAATAATCCCATTTAAAAAAACTTTTATAATAAGTTTAATCATATCTGCTTTTATTTTAGCCTTTATAATGATCTATAAGACGACAATAGTTAAAAATAATATATTAGTTTTTTTGTTCTTAATTTTTATGAGCGTTTTAGAGTTTAAAAATAAGATTTATATTTTAAATAAATTTTATCTGGAAAGACTTAATCACGACTTTAAATTTTATAAAATTGCTAACATTAAAAATATAGAAGGGATGTACAAAAACAGAAATAATTATTTATACGGAGAATGTGAGCATATTTTTTTAAAGAAACGGTATACACGTGAAAAAATATAAAAAGGCTTTATTTTTTAAGTGATTTAAATTATAATGTAGTAGGTGATAGATTTGAAAAAGAGAATTATAAGTGCAGCTATAATGCTTGCAGTATGTATTCCACTCATTGTAATAGGAGGCATCCCTTTTAAAATATTTATGGGGATAATAGCAATACTATCTTATAGAGAAATTATCAATTTAAAAGGATTAAATAATTATCCCAAAGGAGTAGTAGTAATCGGGTTAATAGTGATGCTCATTTTACTATATTCGAATAGAGATGTCTTATATTTGACGATTGGGCTAGATTATAGATATCTAATGTCAGCATTTTTACTCATGTTTTTGCCAGTCGTATTCTATTATAATACTGGAAAATACACATCTAAAGATGCTTTTGAATTAACGAGTTTTATAGTTTTTTTAAGTATAGTCATGAATTTAATTACAAATATACTGATATACGATAAAGCATACTTTTTTATGTTGATACTGGTTACCGTTTTAACAGATACTTTTGCATATTTTACAGGAATGGCTATCGGCAGGCATAAAGTGACTAAAATAAGCCCTAAAAAGAGTCTAGAAGGTTATATAGGTGGCGTTGTAATGGGAACCATAATTACATCTATATATTACATGACATTTATAGGAGCAGCACCACTATATAAAGTGATTTTCGTAATCTTGTTATTGTCTATTGCATGCGAACTCGGAGACCTATTCTATAGTGCAATTAAGAGAAACAGAGATATAAAAGATTTTTCAAATCTTATTCCAGGTCATGGTGGAATATTAGATAGAATCGACAGTTTGACATTTGTGACTATGACATTTGTACTTTTGTACGGTATAATATGAGAGGAGAACTATGTTAGCACTAATATTACTTATTTTAATTTTAGGATTTTTAATATTTGTCCACGAATTAGGACATTTCATTACAGCTAAAAAAAATGGCTGCTATGTGTACGAATTTGCCTTAGGAATGGGTCCTAAATTGTTTGGATTTAGAAGAAAAAAAGAAAAAAATGATCCAACTTTATATTCGCTCAGACTATTTCCAATAGGTGGTTATTGTGCGATTGCAGGTGAAATAGACGAAGACGATGGAGGAGTCGTCAAACTTAAAAAAGATGACTACATGTGCAATAAAAAGATATGGCAAAGATGTTTAATCTTAATTGCTGGTGTAGTTATGAATTTCATCACGGGCTTCGTAATTTTATTCATTTCGGCAATGATATGGGGTGCTACAGAACAAGAAAGTATTGTCGGTATGGCTCCAGAAGGTTATCCAGT
>CALVPA010000050.1 GCA_944350395.1 uncultured Bacilli bacterium | reverse complement strand
GATAGATGAAGCTTCGATCGATATGACTAGTCTAATCGATGCCATGATGGGAGACGGTGATTCAAAAGAACATGAAGATGGAAAAATATATTCTCGTACTATCGTAAACGATATATTAGAGACCGTATCGACTAAGATTCAAACTAATAATTTGGAAGCTTTTAAAGAATATTTAGAAAGTGGAGACACCGATATAAAAGATTACATAAATGCAATTCAGTACGAATATAATCTAAATCTAAATATATATACAAAAAGAGAAGACGGTAAAATACAGAGAGTTAACCCTAGCGAAGTATTTAGCACACTAGGTTTCGATAATACTTCAAGTAGCCAAAGTCCAGCATCTATGATGACAGGTGGAATGATGGTTGCAAATACTGATGTATGGACTGAACTTTTAGATAATGATGATTTATTAAAATCACAGTATGAAGTTCTTGCGGGATCTTGGCCTACAAAATATAATGAAGTAGTTTTAATCGTCGATAAGAACAACGAAATAAGCGACTATACATTGTATTCTCTTGGAATAAAAGATATCGACGAACTTAAGGAAGTTATGGAAAAGATTAAAAATGGCGAAGAAGTAGAAGCAGGTGAATCTGAAAGTTTTACTTATGAAGAACTATTAAATCACAAATTTAAAATAGTTCTAAACACTGATTACTATAAAAAGAGTGGTAATGTTTGGCAAGATATGTCCGATGATGAGGAATATATGAAAGATCTCGTACAAAACGCAGAAGAGATAAATATAGTCGGTATAATTAAACCAAACGATGAAACAGTTGCTAATAGCGGAGCGGGATTAATCGGATACACTAAGGAGTTAAAAGAATACGTCATAAATAAAATAAATGATTCTAAAATTGTAAAAGCGCAAAAAGAAAATCCTGATATAAATATATTTACTGGAATAAAGTTTTCTACAGATTCCGATGCTAAATTCGATTTTTCAGAGTTATCTATAGAGCAGCGTGCTTATATGTCAAAACTATCAGAAGCAGAACTAGCAGAACTTATGTCGACTTATACCGCTAATGCTAACGCAACATACGATAGCAATCTTACAAAACTAGGAGTAGTAGACTTAGCTAATCCATCTTCTATAAATATCTATCCAAACGATTTTGATTCTAAAGAGATGATAACAACGAGGATTTCTGAGTACAACGATAAACAGGTAGAAGATGGAAAGGACGAGAATGTCATAAATTACAGTGACTTCATCGGTATAATGATGGACTCAGTATCTACAATTATAGATGTCATCAGCTATGCTCTTATAGCATTTGTCGGAATATCATTAGTTGTTTCATCTATCATGATAGGTATAATCACATATATATCAGTTTTAGAGAGAACAAAAGAGATAGGAATACTCCGCAGTATAGGTGCATCAAAAAAAGATGTGTCCCGAGTATTCAATGCCGAAACTCTAATCGTAGGATTAGTAGCGGGTCTAATCGGAATCGGAGTTACTGTACTTTTAAATATACCTATCAATCTAATCATAAATTCTATGGTTGGAATATCACACATAGCTAAACTGCCTATCATAGGGGCAATCGTATTAGTAATTATAAGCATCGGTTTAACGATGATTGCAGGCTTAATACCAGCTAAGTTTGCAGCTAATCGGGATCCAGTAGAAGCACTGAGAACAGAATAGTTATTGATATTTAACGATAAATAAGATAGAATAAAGTAAATAGAGTAGAGGCGAAATATGAAAAAAATAACCATAGTTTGGACGATTACTTTGGTAATCATCGTAGTGGGACTAACTGTTATAGGTTTTAAAATAAAAAGAGAAAATATTAGCAATATAATGGAAGATGCCATTGTAGAAAAAACCCAGAAATATTTTGGATTATATCCGAGTCTCTATCCAACGCTGGGCGAAGAAAAAAGAATAACTGTCGGAGAGTTAATTGACAACGGATATGACCCAGAACTAGAAGACGGATGTGATGGATATATAATAATTAAAAATACGAATAATGGTTTTAAATATTATCCGTATGTAAGCTGTCCTGACTATGTAACAGAAGGTTATAGCGAAGAGTAAAATCTTCGTTTTTCTGTGTAAATTGAGTTAAAAAAACTATTGACTAGGGTATCTTCTTATGTTATATTATTTGTGCATTTAAATTTTGGTTCTACCCGTGGTAGGACCATGATTTATGGGAAATTTGATACACCAGGTTATGTGTACGTAGAAAGGAAAAGTTTTATGCCTACAATTAATCAACTTGTAAGAAAAAATAGAGGAAAGAAAATCAGAAAAAGTAAGAGTCCAGTATTGAATGTCGGTTTAAACAGTTTAAAGAAAAAAGCGACAGATACTGATCATCCTCAAATGAGAGGTGTTTGTACTCGTGTCGGTACAAAGACTCCAAAGAAACCAAACTCAGCATTGAGAAAATACGCTCGTGTTAGACTATCAAATGGACGTGAAGTAGATACTTACATTCCAGGAGAAGGACATAATTTACAAGAACACAGTGTAGTATTAGTTCGTGGTGGACGTGTTAAGGACCTTATCGGTGTTCGTTATCACATCGTTCGCGGAGCTCTAGATACTCAAGGTGTTAACGATCGTAAACAAGGACGTAGTAAATACGGAACTAAAAAACCAAAGAACAAATAAAAAAATATAAAGGAGGATATTTATGCGTAAAAGACGTGCTGTAAAACGCGATGTTTTACCAGATCCCATATACAATTCTAAAGTAGTTACAAAGTTGATAAATCAAATTATGCATGATGGAAAACGTGGAACTGCTGAAAAGATTTTATATGAGGCATTTGATACAATTAAAGAAAAGGCAAAACAAGATCCAATGGACGTATTTAATAAAGCTATCGAAAATATTAAACCAGCACTTGAAGTTAAATCACGTCGTGTAGGTGGATCTAACGTACAAGTACCACTAGAAGTTAGTGATACTCGTAGTCAAGCTTTAGCACTTCGTTGGCTAGTAAATTATGCTAGACTTAGAAATGGTAAAGGTATGGCTTTAAATTTAGCAAATGAAATAATGGATGCTGCAAATGGTGTTGGCGGAGCTGTTAAGAAGAGAGAAGATACTCATAAGATGGCTGAAGCAAATAAAGCATTTGCCCATTATAGATGGTAGGTGCAAATATGACAAGAGACGTACCTATTAACAAATTAAGAAATATAGGAATAATGGCACATATCGATGCCGGAAAAACTACATTTACAGAAAGAGTACTATTCCATACAGGAATTACACACAAAATCGGTGAAACACACGATGGTGAATCACAGATGGACTGGATGGAGCAGGAAAAAGAACGTGGTATAACAATTACTAGTGCTGCAACTACTGCACACTGGAAAGGTTATAGACTTAATATCATAGATACTCCAGGTCACGTAGACTTTACTGTAGAAGTACAGAGAAGTTTAAAAGTGTTAGATGGTGCAATATGCTTACTTGATGGTAATGCCGGTGTTGAACCACAATCAGAAACTGTTTGGAGACAAGCATCTGAGTATAAAGTACCAAGAATGATTTTCGTCAATAAGATGGATAAGATCGGAGCAGACTTCCAATACAGTTTGGACACTATTGGGCAAAGATTAGGCGTTAATTATGCACCAATACAGTGGCCAATAGGAGCAGAAGATCAGTTTAATGGAATTATCGATTTAGTAGAGAAAAAAGCTTATCATTACGATGGCGAAGAACACGAAAATCCTACAGAAATCGAAATACCAGAAGATCTTAAAGATTTAGTAGAGACTAAACGTCTAGAACTAATCGAAAAAGCAGTAGAGTTCGACGATACATTAATGGAAAAATATTTAGAGGGTCAAGAACTCAGTGTAGAAGAAATTAAATCTGCAATTCGTAAAGGAGTACTTGCTGCAGAATTTTTCCCAGTAATGTGCGGTAGTGCATTATCTAATACGGGTGTTAAATTAGCTCTAGATGCTGTTTTAGATTATATGCCAGCTCCAACTGACATTGCATCTATCGATTGTACTGATTTTAACGGAAATACTGTTAAACGTCATCCAAGTGATGAAGAACCATTCCTTGCAATGGCATTTAAGATAATGACTGACCCATTCGTAGGAAGACTTGCTTTCTTCAGAGTTTACTCTGGACATTTATCGGCAGGATCTTATGTACTAAATAGTACTAAGAATACAAAAGAGAGAATCGGCCGTATTTTGCAGATGCATGCAAATCAACGTAAGGAAATTACAGATGTATTCTGCGGAGAAATAGCTGCTGCTGTAGGGCTTAAAAATACTACAACTGCTGATACGCTTTGCGATGAAAAACATCCAGCTGTTATGAATGGTATGGAATTCCCAGAACCAGTAATCGATGAAGCAATCGAGCCAAAGAGTAAAAATGATCAGGATAAACTTGGACTAGCATTGCAAAAATTAGCGGAAGAAGATCCTACATTCAAATACAAAACTGATACTGAAACTGGTCAAACAGTTATAAGTGGAATGGGAGAATTACACCTAGAAGTATTAGTTCGTCGTATGAAAGACGAATTTAATGTAGACTGTAATATCGGTAAACCACAAGTTGCATACCGTGAGACAATCACAGTTCCTGCAGAATGTGAAGGAAAATATATTAAACAATCTGGTGGTCGTGGACAATACGGTCACGTTAAAATTAAATTTGAACCAAATCCTGATAAGGGTTATGAATTCGTTGATGAAGTAGTTGGTGGTGTCGTTCCTCGTGAATACATTCCAGTTACTGATAAGGGATTACAAGAAGCAATGACTGGTGGAATGATTGCTGGTTACCCAGTAGTAGACGTTAAAGCTACTTTATACGATGGATCTTATCACGAAGTAGACTCTTCAGAAATGGCATTTAAGATTGCTGCAAGTATGGCTCTTAAAGATGCTGCTAAAAAATGTAGTCCAGTACTACTAGAACCAATAATGAAAGTTTCAGTAGTTACACCTGAAGAATATGTTGGAAATGTAATGGGAGATTTAACTGGAAGACGTGGTAAACCAATGGGCCAAGAAGCTCGTGGTAATGCCATCCAAATAACAGTAATGATGCCATTATCTGAAATGTTTGGACTTGCTACTACACTCAGAAGTGATTCTCAAGGTCGTGCATCATTTACACCTGAGTTCGATCACTATGAACAAGTTCCAAAGAACATCGCTGATGAAATAATTAAGAAAAACAGCGCTAACTAAAAATAGTACTTGATATTTAATCGAGTATTAGATAAAATAATATAGAAAAGAAAGGAATTAATATTATGGCAAGAGAAAAATTTGATCGTAGTAAAACGCACGTTAATATTGGTACAATTGGACACGTAGACCATGGTAAAACAACATTAACTGCTGCTATTACTAAATGTCTACATGATAAGAA
>CALVPA010000049.1 GCA_944350395.1 uncultured Bacilli bacterium | reverse complement strand
AATATTCCTTTTGAAAATCTGTTTCTCTCTTTTAAACTCAGTATAGCTTCTTTGACAGAACTTCTAAACATTCTAAAATCGCTAGCATCTTCTGTAAAAGTTATGTCACTCAATTTTGATATTAATTTGTAAAATCTCTTAGCACACCATCTTTTAAATTTTGAGCCGGATTTTCTTTCTTTAATGACCATTGCTACTTGGTCGTATTCCGGATTGTTATCTAAAAATGTGAGCATCTGTAATAAATATTTCGGATTTTGTTCCATGTCGGCATCTATTATTGCCGTATATTCTCCTACAGAATTTTCAAGTCCAGCATATATTGCAGCGTCTTTTCCAAAATTTCTACTGAAATTTATGACTTTAAAATGATTTTGATCCTTTTTGTAAATGGACTCTAGAACTTTAGCTGTTTTATCAGTAGATCCGTCATTTATGAATAATAATTCATAATTTATATCTTCGAATAGTACTTTGATATTTTTATAAATCAAATCTATATTTTCTTCTTCGTTGAATGCAGGTATGATAATGCTTAACTTCATAGTTACCTCCTAAAGTAATTATAGTTCTTTTTTAACCTTTTGTAAATAGAAGCAGGTAATTAGAAGGCTAGTGAAAGATATGATTAAACCTGGTTTACAGCCCTTAGGTACATAGTCGATAACTATCTTATGTCTTCCACTACTTAAATTAAGACCTATTAACACATCTTCGATTAAATCGGGCTCTATTTCTTTTCCATCTACGTATATTTTCATGCCTTCTTCGTATTCAATAGAGGTGAACATATACGTATTTTCTCCTTTGACATTTATAGTTCCTTCTAGTATGTGTCCATTTTTATAAGTATCACTTTTTAATAGTGAAGTGCTAAGAATTTCCATAGCATTAGAGTATTCATTTAAATCTAGAAGTTTAAAATAAATTTCGTCACTATCTTTATTGCTTCTCAAAATATATCTTACTGTAACTGTGTCTCCATCTTTAACTTCGATATACATATTTGGATATGTATAAATCTTATCGTTTACTTCTATTTCTACAGATGTTTCCGATGGGATAATCATATAGTGACCATTACTTTTAAAAGTATAACTGACAGATGATGTAGAATTTCCAACAATTTGAAATTCGTCTGATCCTTCATCATATAATACATTTTCGTAATTATCGAAATAGGTATAGTCGACTTTTTTGTATAAGTTTATATCTTCTCCAACTAAATAATTTAAAAATGTGTTTAAATTTTCATCGGGGTCAGAACTGTTTAAGTCTAAATATTTGATTTTATCGCTTGTAGTAAAACCGATGGCAAGTGGGTAAGGATTTTCATACAGCCTAGAATCTATCTTTTCGAAATATTGCATTTCGCCATACAAATATTTTATATTGAATATACTTAGATACACAGGATTAAAATCTCTTATTTCCATATGACATTTGTCCGCTACATATAGTCCTAACTTTTCCATTAATTCGACGACTTTTATATTTCTTACGGAATTAAAGTAATTTATTCCGTGGTATCCAAAGTACAATCCATCGTCAGAAGTGTAGTCATCCATGAGTTCAAATCTATAAAAAGAATCGTTTTCTTCATCCAATTTGCTGAGCACTTCCGGAAGTTCATCTTTTAAGTATTTATATTCAGTGAGCGATTTGTAATTAGATACTACCTTGAGATTATTAAACGTGTTTATCGATAAATCTATGAATGTACACAGCAATATCATCGAAAATAAGCTCTTTTTATCTACGAGGAACATTATCTCTAGAAATATCAGTATACTTAAACCTAAATAGAAATATGTATATGTCTCCACTTTGCTTTTAGTATCCCATTTGAAATAAGCACCTAACAACATTAGAGCAACAATGATTATCGACATAATAATTCTATATTTATTCTTAAATTTTACTTTATTTATATTCATGAGTACATCTGCAGCGGTTATAATCATGAAGAAACTAAAGGTAAACGAAAATCTACTTTGCCACCAAATAGGTTTTTGAAAAAATTGCCATGCATAATTGAGCGCTACAATGGAAAATGAAGCGTAAAAGAAGAGGATAACGAGGAGGGTAGCTATTTTTTCTCTTTTTGAGTACTTATCGTTAAAGAAATAAAATATCACGAGTACTAGTACTAAAATGCTCGAATAAATTTGAGCCGGTCCATAAGATTGATCTGAAGTTTGAAATGTGCCAGAAGTCATAGAATACAAGAAAGTCTTATGGTTGTCCATCATACCGGAGTAATCTATCGTACTATATAATTCTGCTTTCCCGGTCTTTAAAGCAAAGTAACTTGGAAGTATTATGACTGCAGTCATGAGTCCAGATAGTAAAGACGATATTATAAATCGTTTGATAATATCCTTTCTTTTATCGATCGAAACAACCCTATATATAAAGTATATAAGTGAGAAAATACATATCATGAATCCTATGTAATAATTGATCATGATAGTAAATGTAAGGGAAACTATATAAAATATAGGCTTCTTTCCATCTATGAGTTTATCTAGACCGTGTATGACGAGTGGAAGCATAATTATAGAATCGATCCAAAGATAATTGTAATAATACGCACTCGTAAAACCGATGAGTGCATATATGCTACTAAATAGTAAGGTGTATAGAGGTTTAACTTTTCTTTTATCTAAGTAGAAGCACATGCTAAGTCCCAGCAAAAAAAATCTCAAATAAGTCATTCCTGCAAACCAATAAGGATAATTCGTTTCATTTGCAAATATGCATAAGAGGTTTAAAGGGCTAGCACCGTAATATGTAATCGTTCCAAAGAAGTTAAAACCTAGCCCTGCATTCCAAGAATAAAAGATATTTCCGTTTAACAGTAAATTCTTATATTCGAGTAGCATTCCTGAGTATTGGGTAAATGAATCATATACGTTTAAAAAATGATCTTTAAGCGGTATAAAACCGTTTATACAAGAACAGATAAAAAATAAAAGAGTGGGAATAAGACCCGATAAAAAATACATTAAAATTTTTTTCTTTTTCATATCGTTACCTCTAGATAAATCATACAGAAAAAATTGTAATATGTCAAAAAAAATGTTATTATAATTATGATGAAATATATAGGAGTATGAGATGAGTAAATTAAAAAAGAAAAAAATATTGCTTATAATTGGAATAGTCGCAGTCATTTTAATCGGAATAGTAGCTTGTTTGTTCCTTTTAAAGGAAGACAAACATTTAGAAAATAAAAATGAAGAAGAAAAAGAAGTTGTTGAAGAGAAAAAACTTAAAATACTAGATTTAGATAGCGATTCGAGGCCATATGCCGTCATGATAAATAATAACAGTGCCGTATGGAAATATCAATCTGGTTTAATGGACGCATATATGATTTATGAGATGTTAGTAGAAGGCGGTATAACGCGAGAAATGGCTCTGTTTAAAGATGCCGATACCGAAAAAATCGCGAGTGTAAGAAGTAGTAGACATTATTATTTAGATTATGCTTTAGAAAACGATGCCATATATGTTCACTGGGGTTATAGTCCTCAAGCGATAAGCGATATCAAAGCGCTTGGAATAAATAATATCGATGGTTTATCTTATGAAGGAACATACTTCTTTAGGGATAACAGTATAAAAGTCAGCCTAGAACATCGCGGATATACAAAGATGGAATCTTTAAAGAAAGCTACAGATAAACTTGGATATAGAGATACGACCACGTCGGAGCCATTACTCAGTTATACTGTAGACAGTTTAGACTTATCTAATGTAGAAGGTGTAAAAGATGCTAAGTACGTCGCAATAAAATTTTCTGGCGGTTATACAGCTAAATTTATATATGATGAAGAAAACAAAGTATATAAAAGAAAGCAAAATAATACAGACATGGTAGATTACACTTCTAAAGAGAATTTTACTGCTAAAAATATTATTACTTACGAAGTTGGATATTCTCTTATTTCAGGAGATTCTTCTGGAAGACTTAATATGAGCAACATAGGTAGTGGTACAGGTTATTTCATAACCGAAGGAAAAGCTATTCCAATTAAATGGGAGAAAAATACGAGAAGTGGTAAAACTAAGTATACTTTAGAAAACGGTGAGGAACTAGTAGTAAACGATGGAAACACTTATATCGAACTACAGCCTAAAGGTCAGACGCTCACCATCGATTCAGAAATACCAGCATAAAAAGAGAGGAAAAGAATAAAAATGGAAACACTGATGAAATTTTTAATAGAAAATTATATTTATTTTGCTTTTGTAGCAGTACTTTTGATACTTGCACTCATAGGATATATTGTAGATACCACTAAAACTAACAAATTAAAAAAAGAGTATGCTAAGACGCAAGAAGAGAAAAGTGATATACCACTTGCAACCTTTGACAATTCTGTTAAAATAGGTGAAACTGTAAACAAAATGGCAAGTAAAGACGCTACAAGTGTAAAAGAACAACCTAAAAATGTTCCCACAAATGAAGACAATACTCCTAAGATCAATGTAAATAAGTAAATTTATTAAAATTTTATTAATAATATATTGTAGAAATGATATATAAATTTTGATATAATATTTTGTGGTGTAAGGAGGAAAAAATGACAATATCATCAATTTTTAGTTTAATTACCAAGATTATAGATATTTGTATAGTTTGGTATTTAGTATATTTTCTATTGAAAAATTTAAAGAACAACATTAAAATGGTACTCATTTTTAAGGGTATCGTGTTTATAATAATAATTAAAATTATAAGTAATCTTCTTAATCTATATACGGTAGGATTATTACTAGAATACATAATCATGTGGGGACCACTAGCGCTAATAATAATATTCCAGCCAGAGATTCGTACAGTGTTAGAGCAACTTGGTAGAAGTCAGTTACTAGGTAGACACAAGGTTCTAACGAGAGATGAACGCGAATTAGTAGTTAACGAGATTATGGAGGCAGTAGATTACCTTCGTAAAAACAAATTTGGAGCACTCATGGCTATCGAAAGAGATGTTAGTCTTCAAGAATACATCGCTCCAGCAACCAAGATATATGCTGATATAAGTGCTCAGATACTTGAGTCTCTATTTTACCCAAATAGTGCTCTTCACGATGGTGGTGTCATAATACAAGGAACAAAAGTTACATGTGCCGGATGTGTTTTCAAAACTAGTATGGATAATAAGCTGAGTAAGAGTTTAGGTACTCGCCATAGAGCGGCACTAGGACTTTCTGAAGAGTCTGATGCAATAGTTATGGTAGTTAGTGAAGAAACTGGAAAAATAAGCATCGCAATAAATGGTACGATGAATTATAATTTAAGTTTTGAAGAGTTTAAGAAAATGTTATATAACGAACTAAGACCAAAGACTGACATTTTCTATGCCGCTGATGAAAGAGGTGAAGAAAATGATTAAGAAAACAGGTAAATTTCTAGCGAATATATTTAAAGGTATTTACAATGTCATAGATAAAGTGATAGTAGTACCAATAAGTAGGTTGGTATATAGAATAAATAAAATCGTTAAGAAAAATGCAGGTAGATTTGATGGTATTTTAAATAAACCACATTCACTAATTATATTCTCTTTAGTTGTTGCACTGTTCATCTTTTTGTTAGTGGATAGCAAAGCGATAAATTTAGTCGAAACCGAGAGTGAGATTATAACAGATCAGCCAGTCACAGTAATATATAATGAAGAAAAATATGTTGTAGAAGGTGTACCAGATACGGTAGATATCATTCTCATGGGTAGAAAGAGCGACTTATATTTGGCAAAACAACTTGGTGAACATAAAGTCGTGCTCGATTTGAGCGATTATAAAACTGGTGAATACACAGTTAAACTTAAATACAATCATTCAGTAGAGTCTGTAACATACAAACTAGATCCTTCAACTGTAACTGTAAAGATAAGTGAGAAAGTATCAAGCGTTAAGACTCTTACTTATGACCTATTAAATCAAGATAAACTCGATAGCAAATTAAATGTAAGCGAAGTCGAATTAAATGAAAGCGAAGTATACGTCAAAGGTTCTAGTGAAACTCTAGAGAAAGTTGCTACAGTTAAGGCATTAATCGATGTATCGACACTAGAATTAACAGAATCTGGAACATACGATATCGATTCGATTCCTATGGTAGCATACGATGAGAGTGGTAAAGTCGTAGACAATGTCGAAATTGTTCCATATACTGCAAGTGCGACTATCAAAGTTGATTCATATTATGTAGACTTGCCAGTTAAGGTTGTACCTAACGGTTCACTTGCAACAGGATATGCTATAAAGAGTGCAACTTCTAGTGTTGCTACGGTTAGAGTATATGGAGATCAAAATACCATAAATAAGTATACATATATCGCTGCTGAGATAGATGTAGATGGATTAGACAGTGATAAAGAATACAACGTAACTCTTACAAAACCTAGTGGTGTAAGATACATGAGTGAAGGTACAACTACTGTAAATGTCACAGTCGATTCGGAGTCTACTATAGAGATAAGTGGAATATCGATCGAAACTAAAAATTTAGGCTCAGCATACGTTGCTAGTACTGTAAATGTCGAAGATACTTCATGTACTGTAATAGTAAAAGGTGTATCTAGTGTAATCGAAAGCATCAAATCATCGTCTATATATGCATATGTAGACCTAAGTGGATATGGTCCAGGAACTTATGAAGTTCCAGTCAAGGTCGAAGGACAAGACTTAACTGCAACATATACATCTAAAGTTAAGACGATACAAATAAAGATTGCTAATAAAAATTAATTGAAGAAGAAATTCTTCAATTTTTTTATTTGACCTAATAGTATAATTTTAAAGCGTTTTAATATATTTAATTGAAGGAGAGAATATTTTATGAAAAAGGTTATTAATTATGAAAAGGACATACTTTTTAAGACAAATATAGGAGAGATATGTTCTATCAGTCTCGAGCACGATTTCACAGTAGACGATGGCTTTTTAAAAGGAGATTTTATTTTAAGTGGTGAATACAAGCCGAATGAACTTAGCATTAACAAAGAAACATTTAACTATAGACTTCCTCTCGAATACGAATTAGAAAACAATGTAGACTTATCGACACTTTCATACGACATAGACAACTTCGAATACAATGTAAAACAAGATGAACTGAGTGTGTACATAGATTTCGGCATAAGATATGAAGAAAAAAAAGTAGAACCAAAAATCCCAGAGATAAAAGAGGATGAAATAAATAACGATTATGGATTCGAAAGCTACGATTTGACACCTAATGAAACCGATAGAGCGAGCGAAAAAGTGCAAAATCTTAAAAAAGTAAAACAAGAAGAGGGAGAAGAGAAAGTAGAGAAAGTAGAAGAAAACCAAGATAGACTTAGCGAAGAAGACAAGAGTCTCATATTGGATTCTAGCCTAGATACAGATGAGTATGTAACTTACCACGTGCACATCGTGCGAGAAGGAGACAGTCTTGAAAGCATTGCTACTAAATACAATGTGACTATAGATACGATAAAAGAATACAACTCTTTTGAAACGTTAGAACTTCATAGCAAACTCATAATACCAGAAGTAACTAATGAATAGTTTAGAACTGATAAACGAATTATATAAGCCATATAGAATAACCAAGTTAAATAGTTGTACAATCATCGATTCGACTGAGGGTAAATTCGTCGTAAAGCCAAAAGGTAAAAGGGACGTCAAAGATTTACACAATTATCTAATAAGCAGGAATTTTTATGAATTTCCGAAAATTGTCGACAGCTCTAGGGCAGATGTAAATATTTATGAATATTTAGAGGATACGAATTATCCAAAAGATCAAAAAGCAATCGATATGATTAAATTAGTTGCATCTCTGCATTCTAAAACCGTTTATTCGAAAGAAGTTAGGGAAGATAAATATAAAGAGATATACGAGAATATCAGAGGAAATTTAGAATATTATAAAGACAAATATAGCAAGATGGTGGACGAAATAGAAAGTGAAATATTCATGAGTCCTAGTCATTACTTGTTTATACGAAATTCTTCAAAACTCATGAGTCAAGTAAAATTTTGTGAAGAAAAATTGAACGAGTGGTACGAAAATGTAAAGAATAGTAGAGAATCTAGGGTTAGTGTTGTACACAACAATCTTGGCTTAGATCACTATATAAAGGGAGAAAAAGAGGCCCTCATCAGTTGGGATAATGCCATAACGGATAATCCAATATTAGATATTTATAATCTATACCAAAAAGAAGCGCTCAATATAGAATTTAAGAGCGTTTTAAAGACGTATTTAAAAAATTTTCCTCTGGAAGATGATGAATTGTCTCTTCTCTTAATACTTCTTTGTATGCCAAAAGATATAAATTTTCTAGACGAAGAATTTAAATCGTGTGAGAAAATTGGTAAAGACTTGGATTACGTTTATAAGACAGAAGAATTAGTGAGGCCATATTATTCTATAGAGAACGAAGAATAAAAACAGTATCTCCATTAAAAGTATGAATATGTTGAATCTAATCGGAAAAATAAGTACTAAGAGAGCCTGCCAAAATATCATACAACAAAGTATAAGCGCTAACATAAAACAAAAAAATCCATTAAAGAAAGGTCTTCTATACATAGTATCACCTATAATATAATATGTTACTTTTTAAAAAATTGGGGAAAAATCGAAAAAAATTAGACTTTTTTCGATTTTTTATGAGAAAAAAGGCAAAAGCCCGGAATAATAATAATTAGAGGGTGATTTTTTATGAATGATAATCAAAATAACGATTTTCACCGTATTCAAAATCACGCGGATATCGTAGAAATAATAAAATCATATGTCAAATTAGAAAGCCACGGAAAAAATTATTTTGGTGTTTGCCCATTCCACGATGACCATAGTCCAAGTATGAGTGTCAGCCCCGAAAAACAGATATATAAGTGTTTCGTATGTGGAGCTACTGGCAACGTCTTCAATTTTGTACAGAACTATTTAAACGTATCTTTTTTAGAGGCTGTCAAAATAGTCGCCGATAAAATCGGAGAAAACTTCGTAATAAGAGAGAGTAGCGAAAATGCTAAAAACAATAAATATTATGAAATAATGAATTTGGCTACAATGTTCTATCAAAATAATTTGAGAACTGAACTCGGAAGCGAAGCCAGAAAATATTTATACGATAGGGGTCTTAACGATGAGATTATTAAAGACTTTAGTATCGGTCTAGCGCTTCCAGAGAATAATCTTTTATATAAACTTTTAAGCAGCAAAAATATATCGAAAAAGGATATGGACGAGTTGGGATTAGTCGCTGATGGAGAACGTGGTACATATGATCTATTTAGAAATAGAATAATATTCCCCCTTAAAAGTCCGACAGGTAAAGTTAACGGATTTAGTGGAAGAATTTATAACAGCGAATCTCATAGTAAATATATAAATACTAAAGAGACGATAATATTTAAGAAGAGAGAAAATTTATATAACTATCATTTGGCAGCACCTGCTGCAAGACAAGAGAAGTTTATAGTAATATGCGAAGGATTCATGGATGCTATTAGAATATACAGTGTCGGTATCAAAAATGTAGTAGCAACGATGGGTACAGCACTTGCTAAAGAACAAATTGCACTACTAAAAAAACTTAATGTAAAAGTCATTATAACGATGGATAACGATAATGCTGGAGAACTTGCGACAATTGCACTCGGAAAAAGCCTAATGAAAGAAAACGTAGACATAGGTGTAGTGAGACTTACAGGTAAGAAAGATCCAGATGAGTACATACTAACTTATGGAGTAGAAGCTTTTAAAGATAATTTGAGAAATCCTATGAGTTATCCAGAGTTTATGGAAATAGTTTTGAAAAAAAATCGAAATCTCAGCAATCCGACAGATTTAACTGCGTATATAAACGACGTAATAGACATGATTAAGGATAGCAACGACGAACTTTTAATAGACATAACGTTAAACAAACTTGCAGACGAGTATCACCTAGATAGAGAATTGCTCAAAAGTAAGGTTAAGAACGAAGAGCAAGTTGAAGAAGTAAAAGTCGAAGTCAAAAAAGAAGATAATACTAAAGAAATTAAGATAAACAACAAATTCAACAAAGCTTTTATGACAATGCTCTATTATATGATGAACGATACAAACTGTATGAGATTATTCTTGCACTATAATTTAGATTTACCAAGATGTAAATATAGACTTGTTTCGAATAATTTGATATACTATTTTGAACTCAACAAAGAAATCGATTTTGCAGATTATCTAACGTTTTCTGAAAATTATCCAGAGGTAAGTAAAGTCGTAAAAGAAATCATAAATCAAGTTCACGTAGACGAGATAAACGAAGACGACATGGAAGCTGTGATAGGTTTAGTAAAAGAGATAATTGATAGGGAAAAGATAAAAGAATTGAAAGCAGAAATGAAAAATGAATTGGATGTAAACAGAAAAAAGAAGTTATTTGAGGAAATAATAGAAATTAAAAGAGGATGTGTTAAAGATGGTAGAGATTAAAACTTTAGAAGAGAGAATTAATGATTTATTAGAGATTGGAAAAAAAGAAGGAGTCATCACTTTTGAGCAGTTAGCAGAGTCGCTCAAAGGACTAGATATCGACAGCGATTCACTGGATAATTTATATAACATTTTAGTAGAGAACAATATTGCAGTTGTATCTGGTACAGAAAATGTTTCTCAAGACGAAAAAAAGGAAGATAAAGATGAAGTAGTAATACTTAGTGATGAAGACATAAC
>CALVPA010000048.1 GCA_944350395.1 uncultured Bacilli bacterium | reverse complement strand
GCATCTATCGATAAAAACAGTTTAGACAAGTGTCTAGAAGGATTCGATAGGGTAATAGAGTTATTAAAGAATGAAGACTATGTAGAAGAACTGCTCATAAGTGTCAAAGAAAAAATAAATATGAGAGACTATATAAGCGATGAGAATAAGTGGAATGTCATAAATGATTTAGAAGATAGAGTCTATGGATTTAACATATCTAGAAAGAGAGAAAACAGATTAATAAACAGTTTAACTGCAAAAGAAGTAGTAGACGAAGTTAAAAAGTTAGAGAAAAAATTTACTTTCTTTTATGAGGGAGTGAAAGAATGAAAAAAGATTATATCGAAAAGACTCTAAAAAATGGTGTAAAAGTTTATATATATAGTGATAAAAACTGTAAGAGAACTTTTGTGTCTTATAATGTCAAATATGGAACTTTGGGTTACTTCGATAAGTTCTATTATATGGATAAAAAGTGCGAAGTAGAGCCAGCTATCGCCCACTTTTTAGAGCACTACCTAATAGAAAAATCTAAACGAGGAAATATGTTCCACCATTTCATGGACAAAAACTACGAATGTAATGGAGTAACATATCCGGAAGTAACTAGTTATTATTTCATAGGCATAAAGAATATCGAAAAGTCCATTGAGGAACTAATTACGATGGTCGATGATCCAGTGTTCACAGAAGAAAATATAAAAGAAGTAAAGAGTGCAATTTGTGAGGAACTAAAGAGTGCACAAGATAATAAATATAGAATAGCGTTTACAAACAACAAGAGAAATGTATACGCCAATTTTGAAGCAAGTCCCAAATCAAATAATGTGTTAGGCACAGTAGAGAGTACTAATAAAATTTCGTTAGAAGATGCTAAAACTTGTTACGACGCCTACTATAACGACGAAAACAAGTTTATAGTAATAGGTGGTAATGTCGACGTTGATAAAACTGTAGAGCTATTAGAAAAAATATACTCAAAAATTCCAGCTCATCCAAATCATATGAGACCATTCAATTACGAAGACAAATTTGGTGTTAGAAAAAAACGCGAAGTAATATACATGCCTATAGATAGCGACTTTGTAATACTAACCTATAAAGTCAAAAATGACTTTAATATAAATAATTTGAAATTAGATTTATGTCTGTATATATTTAACAGAGTAAAGTTTAATGGATCGACTAAGTTTGTCGAAGATTTGACAAAAGAAAAGATTGCAATCGGTGGAATAGGCTTATCAGACGATTTCTTCTTAGATTCTATAACTATTTCTTATAGTACTGAAAGTTACAACTCTGATGCATTTTTAGAAGCCATGGCTAAAGAAATTAAAATTATGGATATAAAAGAAAAAGACTTTGAGTTAGCTAAAAAACAACTGATCGTAAATGAGCTTAAGAGTAGAGATTATATATATAGCTGTTTTCAAAGATTTGCGACGCAGTTAGATTTTACTAGAAGTATCAGTGAAATAGATACTATTAAAAATTTAAGTTTTGAAGAATTTAAAGAAATAATGAGTAAATTTAAGTTTGATTTAAATACTGTAACGATTATTAAAAATAAAAAGTGAATTAGAAACTGAATGTCTCTAATTCACTTTTTTTATCATTAGCATTATCTTTTTTTTCTTCGATTTTTTTCTTTGCAATATTAGCACCATTTATTCCTAAAGCATCGTATGAATTTAAAGTCTCGTCGTCTAGTTCTATTAGTCTTAATATTTCGTCGAATGAAGTCTCACCAGTCAAAACTTTTCTAAGTCCGTCTTGAAGCATAGTATTTATGTTAGAATTTTCTGCAAATACTAGATTTCTAAGTTCCGTTTTTGGCATACCAGATGAAATAGCATCTTTTATATCTTGATTGATAAGTAATACTTCGTGAATAGGTATTCTTCCTTTATATCCGTTTGTACAATTCGTGCATCCTTTAGCTTCATATATTTCGTTTACATCGAGTCCTAAAGCTTTTTTAAATACTTCTTTTTCGTAATCGGTAGTCTTTCTCAAGTGTTTGCATTCGGGACATAGTTTGCGCGCTAGTTTTTGGGAAATGATTCCCGAGATGGCAGCACCCAATAGGTACCTTTCTACATCCATATCGAGGAGTCTTTCTATAGTATTTAATGAGTCGTTCGTGTGTATTGTCGATAATACTAAGTGTCCAGTGATGGCTGAACGTACGGCTATTTTGGCAGTCTCAGTATCACGAATCTCACCGATCATAATGATATCTGGGTCTTGTCTTAAAATGCTTCTTAAAGCACTTCCAAAGGTCATGCCGATTTCACTGTTTACTTGTACCTGGTTTACTCCTTCGATGTTCATCTCTATTGGGTCTTCTACGGTAATTAGATTCCTGTTTTCTGTATTTAACCTCTGAAGCATAGCATATACAGTTGTAGATTTACCTGATCCAGTAGCACCTGTAATTAGTATTATACCGTTTGGTATTGCTATCATCTTTTGTACTGTCTCGTAGTTTTCTTTAGTGAATCCTAAATTTTCTAGTCCCGCACTAGACATAGAGTAATCCAAAATACGAATAACGATTTTTTCACCCATATTTGTAGGCAAACATGATACACGCAAATCTACAGTTAAATCTTCGATTAATCCCTTAATCGCACCATCTTGTGGAAGTCTCGATTCCGTAATATTCATATTAGATATGATTTTAACACGTGTTATAAGGTTTTTCTTCATAGCCAGAGGTACAGTCGTATAGTCGTGCAAATCTCCATCTATTCTGATTCTAACATGTATTCCATTCTCGAATGGGTCAAAATGTATGTCCGAGGCTCTTCTTTTGACGGAATCGACTATCATATCGTTTACTATATCTACGATAGGAGTGTTTTCATAATCGTAGTTTATTATGTTTTTAAAATCAGTATTAGAATTTGGAATGTTAGTACTCTTTATGGGCGAAGAAGTTTCATTTTGAAGTGGATTTACATAATTATTGGTTTGTTCATTACTGCCAAGCATTTGCTCTTCAAACATTTTCTCACACCCTTTTATTCTTAATCAATTATATAATAAAGTTGTAATTTATACAAGTAGTGAAAGAATAATTTTTGATAAACAATGTATTGCAACAAAACAAAATTTATAGTATAATCACCTTAGTTTTCGAAGAAACTGAGGAGTAAAAAACATATCCTTAAAGAGAGTCAGTGGACGGTGAGAACTGATAGGAGAAATTTTTGAAGGTTGCAGTGGAGAAAAATCGCATATAAACGCGTTAAGTGATGAATGAGTATAACGATAGTTATAAAAGTAGGGTGGTACCACGGAAAATAAATTTCGTCCCTACGTTTATAGCTATTTTTTTATTAGGAGGATGATATTTATGTTAAAAGAGTTCAACAAATATGTGAATAAATTCGACATTAGCGACGAGAAAATCATGTGGAAAGTTGAGCATTCTCTAAGAGTGTATGAAAAAAATAAGAAAAATGCAGAAAAACTCGGATTTTCTAAAGAAGAAGTAAATCTTGCAGGTGAGATAGGGTTACTTCACGATATAGGAAGATTTAGGCAACTAGAAATTACTGATTCTTTTTCCGATTTAGAAGGATTCGACCATGCAGATTTTGGAGTCAAATATCTATTCGATGAATGTAATATAAAGAAATATGTCAAAGATGAGAAAGATTACGAGATAATCAAATTTGCGATTAAAAATCATAATAAATACAGACTACCTAAATGTACTGATGCAGAAATGCTAAAACAGGCAAAACTGATAAGAGATACGGACAAATTAGATATTCTATACATGTTCGGAAAGTTAAATGTTTTTAAAGTGGTGTGTGACGATTCACTAATCAGTCCAAAAGTTATGGATGCCATAAAAAAGAAAAAACTAGTTAATAATAAGGACGTTAAGACCCATAACGATGAGATAGCGGTCAAATTTGCACTCATATTCGATATAAATAATGAGATGTTTATAAAGGAAGCACTCGGTTACATTGAATCTTATTACAAAATAATTAAAGGCGAAGATAAATTCAAAGATATATTAGACATAGTAGAAGAATACGCAAAAGAGAGGATGGAATGATATGTTAGAGACTAAATATGATCACAAAAGAGTAGAAGAATCAAAGTATGAAAAATGGAAAGAAAAGGGTTATTTTAATTCTGGAGATATGAGCAAGAAAGCATTTACTATCGTAATACCGCCTCCAAATGTTACAGGTAAACTTCACCTCGGACACGCTTGGAATACGACTATTCAGGATGTACTCATAAGATATAAGAGAATGGATGGATATGATGCTCTCTGGCTTCCGGGTATGGATCACGCCGGCATAGCAACTCAAGCTAAAGTCGATAAGAAACTTAAAGATGAAGGAATAGATCCACGAAAGATGGACAGGGAAGAGTGGCTCAAATGTGCATGGAAATGGAAAGAAGAATATGCAGATAACATCCACAATCAGTGGGCAAAACTTGGGCTTTCACTAGACTATAATAAAGAGAGATTTACTTTAGATGAAGGGCTTAATAGAGCAGTTAGAACTGTATTTGTTAAACTATATAATGAGGGATTAATCTATCGCGGTGAAAGAATCATCAATTGGGATCCAGTAGCGATGACTGCCCTTTCTCAAGAAGAAGTGATATATAAAGATGTAAAAGGAGCATTTTATCACATTAAATATTTTATCGAAGGAACAGACGATTACTTAGAAGTTGCAACGACGAGACCTGAAACACTATTTGGAGATACTGCCGTTGCAGTCAATCCAAACGATAAGAGATATAATCATCTAATCGGTAAAAACGTAATATTACCTATCGTAAATAAGCTGATTCCTATAATCGGGGACGAACACGCCGATATGGAATTTGGTACTGGTATAGTTAAGATAACACCTGCCCACGATCCAAATGACTTCGAAGTCGGCATGAGACATAACTTAGATAAAGTAATCATAATGAATCCAAACGGTACGATGAATGAACTATGCGGAAAATATGCTGGTATGGACCGCTTTCTATGCCGCGAAAAATTAGTGGAAGATTTAAAAGAAAAGGGACTACTTATTAAAATAGAAGAGATAACTCACAGTGTAGGTCACTCTGAGAGAACTGACGCTATGATTGAACCATACTTATCTAAGCAATGGTTCGTAAAGATGAGGCCTCTTGCCGACAGAGTATTAGAAAATCAGAAAGATCCGGATAGAAAAGTCAATTTTGTACCTGCTAGATTTGAGAAAATCATGAATCATTGGATGGAGATAACTTACGACTGGTGTATATCTAGACAACTTTGGTGGGGACACAGGATACCTGCTTGGTATAAAGGCGAAGAGATATATGTAGGTATGGAAGCACCTAAAGAAGAGGGATGGATACAAGACCCTGACGTTTTAGATACTTGGTTTAGTAGTGCTCTATGGCCATTTAGTACACTCGGATGGCCAGAAGAGACGAGTGATATGAAGAGGTACTATCCAAACGACGTCTTAGTAACTGGATACGATATAATTCCATTCTGGGTAAATAGGATGACATTCCAAGGATTACACTTTACTGGATCTAGACCATTTAAAGATTGCATAATTCACGGTTTAATAAGAGATAAACAGGGCAGAAAGATGAGTAAGAGTCTAGGTAATGGAGTAGACCCTATGGACGTAATCGATACTTATGGAGCAGATGCCTTAAGATACTATTTAGTTACCGAAGTAAGTGCCGGTATGGATTTAAAATATGACGAGGACAAAGTAAAGAGTACGTGGAATTTCATAAATAAACTTTGGAATGCATCTAGATTTGTTCTCATGAATATCGAAGACTTAAACGAAAAAGAATACAGTTTAGAAAAACTCAAACTAGAAGACAAATGGATCGTAACTAGATTAAATAAGACCATCAAAAATGTAAGAAAATATTTAGATAAATATGAATTTAACAATGCTGGTAGCCATCTTTATAACTTTATATGGTCAGACTTCTGTGATAACTATATAGAGATGGCTAAATTCAGCTTGGATAGCCTTTCTACTAAGTCAGTTCTATATTATGTATTAAGTAACGTTATCAAACTTATTAGTCCTTTTATGCCTTACGTAAGCGATGAGATATACGACATGCTTCCATTTAAAGATGCAGAAAGCGTTATGATAAGCACTTATCCAATCTACGATGAGAACCTAATCTATTCGGAAACTAAGATGAACGAAATCATCGAGTTTATAAAGTTATTCAGAACTTATAAATTAGAAAACGGAATTGGCAAAGAATTCAGCGTTAGACTCAATAATACCTCTGACTATGATTTGATCTTAAAGATGCTTAAGTTATCTGATAGAATAAATGACGATACTGATTATAACAACTGCTACGATGTAGTATATAAAGATTATTCTATCACGGTATATTATCCTAAAATAGAAACGGAAAACGATAGAGCTCTTTTAGAAAAGCAGATTAATGACTTAGAAAAGAGCATCGAAAGAAGAAAAAAACTGTTATCTAATGAGAATTATATAAATAAAGCACCTAAGAAAATTGTAGACGAAGAGAAAAATAAATTAAAAGAGGAAGAAGAACAGTTATCTAAACTTAAAAATTAATGGATAAATAGCCATTAATTTTTTTAATTTAAGAGTTTATCTCTTTTGACATTCGCACTATATTTTGATAATATAATTAAGAAAGAAGGGGGGATACTATGTCTAAAGATAAAAAGAAATGGTTAGTAAACGCAATCACTTCTTCTAGAATACTTGGTGCTTTAGTTCTTCCAATCATATTTAACATTATGAGTATTCCTCTATTAATCGCAGTATTATCCCTATTATTTGTAACGGATTTTGTAGATGGAAAATTAGCTAGAAAGTGGAATGTGCAAACTTTAGGTGGAGGATTACTCGATTCACTCGGAGATAAAGTACTCGCCGTATCTTGTATATTATCTCTAATAGGTGTTCAAAATTTTTTACTCATTCCACTCTTTTTAGAGTTAGGTATAACTGGAATAAATGTGAGAAGAACACTTCAAGGCGAAATAGTAAAATCTTCTATTTTGGGTAAAATAAAGACGTGGTTTTTGAGTGTAACTCTCGCTCTCATGGCTATAAATGTATTGAATCCAAATTTGTTAAATGAGATAGTATCTTCAGTTTTACACATGAATTTAAATAGTCTTTTAGTGAGCGACGAACTTGTAAACAAAGCGGTGTGTGTAACAGCCGTCATGCAGACAGCTACGGCAATAGATTATGCGAGCAAAAGTTTAAAGAACAATGAAAAAACTGCAAGAATAGAGGAACTCAAAAGGTTAAAAGAGTCACTTGTAAGACTTTTCGATGAAACTAAATACGAAGAAGATAAAGATAAACCTCTAATAAAAGTTCTTAAAAAGTAAAGGAGAATAGCGATGTTTGAAGATGAAGTTATAGTAAAACTTTTCGCAGGAAAAGGTGGAGACGGTTGCACGAGTTTTAGAAGAGAAAAGTGTGAACCTATGGGAGGCCCAGATGGTGGTAATGGAGGTCGTGGAGCGAGCATTATTTTTGAAGGTGATAGAAGTTTAAAAACTCTCATCGATCTTAGATACCACAAAATTATAAAGGCTGAAAAAGGTATAAATGGAAAAGGATCAAATAAATATGGTGCTAATAGAGAAGATGTGGTAATCAAAGTTCCTCTCGGTACTGTGCTTACTGACGCTGATACCGGATTAGTTGTCGGAGATATCGTTGAAGACAAACAGAGAGTCGTCGTTGCGAAAGGCGGCCGCGGAGGAAGACGTAATAAAGCTTTCGCTACTCACGATGAACCAGCGCCTAATTTTAGCGAAAAAGGTGAGCCTGGTGAAGAGAGAGTATTAAAGTGCGAGTTAAAGATGATAGCGGACGTCGGTCTTATAGGAATGCCTAGTGTCGGCAAAAGCACTATCCTTAGTATGATCAGTGCTTGCAAGCCGAAAATTGCCGCCTACCATTTCACGACATTAAGTCCAAATATAGGTGTCGTCAAGCTAAAAGACGAGCGAGTATTTACGATGGCCGATTTGCCGGGACTTATCTTAGGTGCAAGCGAAGGAGTAGGCCTTGGAATAAAATTTTTGAGGCACGCATCTAGAACTAAAATACTAGCGCACGTGATCGATATGGGGGCAAGTGAAGGAAGAAATCCTATTGAAGATTATGAGATAATATCTGGCGAGATAAGAAAATACGACGAGAAACTGTATAAAAAAGAAGAAATAATAATTGCCAATAAAATGGATTTACCTGCAGCGAAAGAAAACATAGCAAAATTTAAAAAGGCATATCCTGATAAATGTATATTCGAAATAAGTGCCGCTCTTAACGAAGGATTTGAACCACTTCTTAAAAAACTGGCAGACCTTTTAGATGAAATACCGGATTTAAAAATTTATGATGATGACGAATTAGAAGATCAAGTATTGTACAAATTCAAACAAGAGTTGCCTTTTAGCATCACTAAAGAAGGAGATACTTGGGTTTTAAGTGGAGACAAAATAGAAAAACTTTTCAAGATGACTAGATTCGAAAGCGAAGAAGCTACAATAAGATTTGCTAAAAAACTTAGGAATATGGGTGTAGAAGAGGAATTAGAAAAGTTAGGAGCAAAAAGAGGAGATGAAGTTCAGATAATGGATTACGTCTTCATATTTAAAGAGTAACAATACTCTTTTTTTTATGCAAAGTAATATAAGTGGGTTGTTAAAATTAGATTTTTTTGTTATACTATAAGCAGTATAGAGTAAAGGGCTATGTTGAATGGAAAAAGCAAAAAAATACATGAATAAGTTATTTAAAAAAATTTCCATTAGTATTAAGCGCTCTTGGCGCAAGTTGAAATATCTCGATAAGACTCAGTTAAACTATTTCATAGTTACGAGTTTTATTGGGCTCTTTTGTGTGTTTACAGCGACTACTTATTCGCTCTTTACCGTGACTAAATATTTAAATGCGGCTGTAATCACTATAGCTAAACTCAATTATACTTTATCTAGTAGTACTTCTGGCTATTCAAATGGCTCTATAACAGTTGATGCTGGTAAAACTTTAGCTGTAGATTTGACTTTGACTAGTTCTAATTCTTTTAAAACTAAATATGCCCTAAATTACAACACGAGTGCCACTGACGTTTCTGTTTACTATTCTCAAAATTTGAAAAATAATATGGTTGGAACTGTAGGCACGAGTGGAAGTTCTATTAATATGAGAGTCGTAATTGTAAACGATGGTAGTACAAGTGCTACGATTAACTTTACAATAGCAGGTGGATATACCCAAAACAGTTTGACGTCTAATATTTCTAGCGGTTATTATGAACAAGATATAACGATAAGAACTGTTTTATACGATGAAAACTTTGCTAATCCGACATCAGCTTCCAGCTTTCCAGACCAAAATAATTATGCATATTATAAGACAGAATGTACAGAGAGTGCCAATCCTGTATGGGATAATGATATCAACACTTTGAATCTAGGGAATTTGACAAAGCAAAATTCTTGTGATGTGTATTTTAAAAAGATAACGTCTGACATAGAGATATACTTTAATCTCACAGATTCCGCTGGCAATAGTACGTTTACTAAAGATGCACCTCCTAAAGATGGCTCTTATACATTTACTGGTGCAACTTGCAATTCGAACGCTACTGCTACATGGAATAGCGATTCGTGGAATCTATCTGTAACAGGCATCGATGCTAAGACATTATGTGTAGCTACATTTACGGCTAACTAATTAAACATAAGGATGATTTTAATCATCCTTTTATTGTTCTTTAATAATCCATCCTGAAGTTAATTAAATAAACTTTTTTATATAAAAACAGTACTAATAAAAAATTATTAGCACTGATTAAAAGGTGATATTATTTTAGTTAATAGATATGATATTATATTCGTAATCAAATATTTCTTTAGTTACTTCAAATGTAACATTATAATTTAATCCTTCTGTTAAGTATAGAGACTCGTCATTAGTTTTATATCTCATTTCATATTGATTATTTTTGCTATCTATAAATATATAGTCAGTATAAGTATAAGATGTATTATCACTAAATCCAAATCCAGTAGTCCCTATTTCTTTTAAAGTTAATAAGGCGGTATGTGTTCCTGCTATATATAATCCTAATTTGTTTCGCAGTTCATCTTCAGTTGAAATATTACTTATATCCTCATTATTAGATTTTAAATATGTTTTATAATCAACAATAATTTTATTGTCTTCGCTTGTAACATAGTATATGTCTATTTTAATATAGTCCTCATAGTCGCTTAATACTCCAAAAAAATCGCTATTATCAATATTTAACTCATATTCTTCGCTATTTCCATATTTATCATTTATGGTAACATTGCAATTTGAAACAAAACAACTGTAATTAGATATTTTAATGTCTTCTAAAAGAGTTCTAGTGGCAGATGTATAATCATTCGTAGTGTTTCCATCATTTATCATTATATCCCAGTTAAACGGACCTAAAATTCCATTTACCAGTTCACCAAACATATTACCGAGACCAGCAACCATTATTACAATTAGTATAACGATAGTTATTCCTATTTCCGCTAAAAAACCTAAGAATATTTTTCCAACGCTTGTTCCACCTTTAACAGCACAAATGGATTTTAATTCTTCTAGGCTTTTTTGTGGATTTTTAGCTTTTATGGAAGATATTTTCTTTTTTGCATAAAATAAATAAAGTTTATTAACAAGAAAACCAATGGCGATTGTAAATATAATCGTTACAATAAAATTGTTTATAATATTTAAAATAAATAAATTTATTAAAAAAGTGAGTATACCGAAACCAAACATTTTTCTATAAAACATATAAAACGTAGAGAAAAAGAAACCTGCAAAATTAAATGGTCGAGTCGTTATTTTTTCGTAATTACTTCCAATAAATGCTCTTAATAATTCATTATCATCTACTTGATTATTAGTTTCAAACGTCTGGTGCGAAGAATCAGTATTATTACTAAAATTTTGGGTAGGTTGTCCTGAAGATTCTAAATTTATATCATTTGCAGGCATTATATTAGCTGATGCCGGTTGTAATGGTGTAGGATTTAGTGATGTCATCTGCATAGGTGCAGGGTTTATTGGTGCCGAATTTGAAAGAGTGGTATTTGTTACTGTTGGATTTGAAGTTGTAGTATTCGAAACCATAGAGTTTTCCATTGGCAATTCGACATTATTGGCATTATTTACATTATTATTAACTTGATTAACAAAATTATTTTGAGGTTGTACGTTTGATAGTTCTTGTTTAAATTGAAAAATTTCATTTTGTGAAGTAGACTGAGATTCCCTAGGATTTGATTTAACTCCAAAGACACTATTGACATCTAATGTCGAATTTGAAACATTCGCTATATTTTCTGTTTCCGAAGTTAGATTAGAATCCATATTATTAAATTGTCTATTTTGTGGTAAAACATTGTTGTTATTTAATATATTACTATTATTGTTGTTATTAGAATCATTCATAATTTTTCCTCCTTTTGATTCAATTATTAGTTAATACATTTCATAAAATATAAAAATAGTTTATCTCTACATAATTTAGTTATATATTCAATGTTAATTACATGTGAAAATTTAATTATAAATTATTTTTAATATTTATTAACAAAGGGTTATTTTCAATTTTTTTATATAAATTATTATTATCGAAATTATCGAAAAAAATATAGTGATAAACGTCGTAAATGAATAAAACTATAATTTAGTCACCTCTCTCAATTATAATTATAGCATAAATGAAAGCAAATTTTATATTTTTTTATAGCTTGCTATATTTAAAAAATAAAGTGCTTTTAAAATTTAATTATATGTGAGTTAGTACTAGGCTTCTTGCCTTTTTTTTTTGGCTATGTTAAGATTATTAAGGTGATTTGATATGACAAAATATGATGAAAGTTCGATAAAGATACTAGAAGGTCTAGAGGCAGTAAGAAAAAGACCTGGTATGTATATCGGATCAACTGATAAAAAAGGTATGCACCACTTAGTATGGGAAATAGTAGATAATTCGATAGATGAAATAATAAATGGATTTGGAGATAAAGTAAGGATAGTCATTCACCCCGATAATTCAATTTCTGTTACGGATAATGGTAGGGGTGTTCCTATAGGTATGCATGCTAGTGGTAAGAGTACTCCAGAAGTAATATATACAGTACTTCACGCAGGAGGAAAATTTGAAGAAGGTAATTATAAAGTATCAGGCGGACTTCATGGTGTCGGCGGTAGTGTCGTAAACGCTCTTAGTAAATGGATGGACGTGACTATTTGTAGAGATGGGAAAATAGTTAATATAAAGTTTAAAGATGGCGGAAAAGTGGATGTGCCTCTTCACGAAATAGGTAAGACTAACAAGACTGGAACGAGCATAACCTTTTTGCCAGATCCAGAGATTTTTGGAGACAATAAATTTAGTTTTACGACCATTTGTGAAAGGATGCAAGAAAGCGCATTTTTACTTAAACAACTTACCGTAGAAGTGAAAGACGAAGAAGACGGATTAGATGAGAAATATCATTACGATGACGGTCTAATATCTTTTGTTAATTACATCAACGAAGATAAAAAACCTCTTCACAAGACGATAAGTTTTAGTAGTATTAAAAACAACATAAGTGTAGATATTGCAATGCAGTATACAGATTCTTATAGTGAAAACATCATGTCTTTTGTAAATAATGTCAAGACTAGTGACGGGGGATCACACGAAGTTGGTTTTAAAACTGGATTAACGAAGGTATTTAATGAATATGCTAGAAATAATGGTCTTTTAAAAGCAAAAGAAGCAAATTTTGATGGAAGTGACGTTAGAGAAGGCCTTACTGCTATCATAAATTTAAAAATACCAGAAGAACTTTTGCAGTTTGAAGGGCAGACAAAAGGAAAACTTGGTACTCCTGAAGCTAAAAATGCAGTCGAACAAGTAGTCATGGAACAATTAAAATACTTCTTAGAGGAAAATAGAGAAATTGCTCTTGGAATCATAGAAAAAGCTAGCAAAAGTAGAGTTGCAAGAGAGGCTGCTAGAAAAGCGAGAGAAGAAGCTAGAAATGGCAAAGGAAATAAAAAAAGCGAACGCATTTTAAGTGGTAAATTAACTCCTGCACAGAGTAGAAATCCTAAGATCAACGAATTATTCATAGTCGAAGGAAACTCGGCAGGTGGTACTGCTAAAAAGAGTAGAGATAGAAAATTTCAAGCTATTCTTCCTCTCAGAGGTAAAATTATAAATACAGAAAAAGCTAGTATGGCCGATATCATGAAAAACGAAGAGATAAATACGATGATAAATTGTATAGGTGCTGGCTATGGATCTGAATTCGATGTAAAGGATATCAATTACGACAAAGTAATCATAATGACCGATGCTGATGACGATGGTGCACATATACAGTGTTTACTGCTCACTTTTTTCTATCGTTTTATGAAACCTCTAATAGAAGAGGGACACCTATACATTGCGATGCCTCCTTTATATAAAGTAGAGACACCTAAAGATACTCATGGAAAATATTTTTGGACAACCGAAGAATTAAAAGAGTACACTAGTAAACTATCTAGCAATTATAAAGTTCAAAGATATAAGGGACTAGGCGAGATGAATCCTATACCTCTATGGGAGACAACGATGAATCCTGAGACTAGAAATTTGATAAAAGTAAACATCACTGATGCAGTTCTTGCAGAAAAAAGAGTAAGCGTTTTAATGGGAGATGTAGTCGAACCGCGTAAGGAGTGGATCAACGAAAATGTTGAGTTTACCTTAGAAGACGACTATAAAAATATGCTATGAAAAATAAATATATGACACACTATTATTTAAAAGTTAATGACGAGTACATAATAGATTTTTCATGTATTCCAGAATTTAAAGATATGACAGATTATCTTAGATTAAATCTTTTTACTGGATGCTTTTCTTCAAAAGAAGACTTGATTAAAGCTTTAAAGAAAATGGGCTTAATCGAAACAGAATCAGAAATTTTAGATTTGCATATAGTTAGAAGAAAAGGAAACAAGAAAGACGGTTATCAATACTCTTATGTTACAGATTCATTTATTTTTGACAAAGATGTACCGTTTATATCGGTTGGCACTATAAAAGATTTTTTCTATAAGAATAAAAATAATCCTGAACTGATAGAATATGTAGTAAAATATTATAGAGATTCTCTAGAGAAAAAGATAAGTTGGAAAAATAAAAGTCTTAAAACTTTTGAAAACGCATTTTCTGCAATGCCTAAAAGTTTAGAAAAAGAAGAATTAGAAAAAGCTATAGAGAGTGTTAAAAATACACTTAAAAAGTTTAATAGAGAGCTTGCGAATTTACAAAGAATTCATAAAATTTCAAGCGATTTAGAGAAAGGCATAGATATAAATGTTAATCTTTTGACCGAATTTGTTCAGAGACTTGACGAATTCGTAGATTCTGAAGTCTTATATTATCGTTCAGGGAAAACTACACCAAACAATAGAGGACTAGTTAAAATGGCTAAATTTATATCGAGAGCAACGAGCCAATTCGACGACATAGTATTGCCAAATATGTCTAGAAAAAATGACGATGTTATTAGGGAGTTAAAAGGTATTTTAAATACTAATCCTAGAGTTCACAACGATTTAAAAGGATATGTAAGCAAAATAAGTACTTTAAACGAAGATATAGATCCAGATTATTATATGTTTTTAGATGAAGAAGACTTCGAAGGATTAATAAGCGATAATTCCACTCCACAAGAAATTGAAAGTGTGGAAGTAGATTTGGAAAATTTGGAAGAATTAAAGAATAGGCACAAATTTTAGTGCCTTTTTTTTGTGTTTTTTGTATAATTAATATGGTGAAGTAGTGTGGATAAAAAGATAGAAGAATTCCTAGATTATTTGACATATGAAAAAAAATATTCAGAAAATACAATAGAAAACTACGAAAGAGATTTAACCCGTTTTAGTAAATATATTAAAGAAAATAAAAAGAATTATAGTAATATGGATTATGGAGATGTGACAGATTATCTAATATATTTAAAAACTATAAAACTAAAGAGTACGAGTGTAAATAGAAATTTGAGTTCAGTTAGAAGTTTTTATTCATACTTAGTTAAAACTGCTTATTTAAAGTACTCTCCGTTTAAATTAATAAGTGGACCTAAGAAAGAAAAAAAACTTCCAAACTATTTACAGTATAACGAATTTGAAGATTTAGTTAGTGCTTGTGACGAGACAAGTTTGGGTTTAAGAAATCGCATGATTTTAGAGTTACTTTTTGCAACCGGAATAAGAGTAAGTGAAGCTGTAAATATAAAGTTAAGTGATATCGATTTTAAAAACTGCGAAATAAAAATTTGTGGTAAAGGTAAAAAAACGCGAATAGTATATTTTAATAGAGTTTGTCAAAAAATAATGAGCGAATATGTTTTAAATGCTAGAAAAGAATTAGTTAAAGATAAAAAATGTGAGTATTTGCTCGTAAACCATTTGGGCAATAAGATTACGAGGCGTGGCATCGCCGATATATTAGACAAGCTCATTTTAAAGAGCAGTATTAAACACAAGATTTCACCTCATACACTTAGACATACTTTCGCAACGCTCATGTTAAACGAAGGCATGGACATAAGAGAAGTAGAAGAGTTACTTGGACATGCTAATCTAAGTACGACTAGCATATACACGCACGTCAGCAATGAAGAGATGCGAAGAGTATATTTAAAAAGTCACCCTCGGGCGCATAAAAAGTAATGTAAAACTCTAATATTTATGGTAAAATTATTATAGTAAAGGAGAGATAATATGCAATATGTCTATTCATTTAAAGAAGGAGACAAAGATAAGAGAAGTTTACTAGGCGGTAAGGGTGCCAATTTAGCAGAGATGACTAAACTAGGATTACCTATACCATCTGGTTTTACAGTGACTACGGAAGCATGTCACGAATATTACAAAAGTGGTGAAAAAATTTCATCCGATATGGAGTTTCAAATTCTATCGAAATTAAAAGCGTTAGAAGAAGAGAGCGGTAAAGTATTTGGTAATCCTAAAAAGCCACTACTAGTTTCTGTAAGAAGTGGAGCTCCTATAAGCATGCCTGGAATGATGGATTCGATTTTAAACTTAGGTATGACGGAAGAAATATGCGAAGAGATGGCAAAGTCTAATCCTAGAATGGCCTACGATGCATACAGAAGATTCATTCAGATGTATGCGACAGTCGTAATGGGTTATCCTGAATCTATGTTCGGCGGATACTTAGACAGTTACAAGAAGACTAAAGGATATGAAAACGATTTAGATTTGACGAGCGAGGACTTTAGAGCAATCGTTATAAAATATAAAGATAACTATTTAGAGTGTGGCGGAACACATTTCCCAGATGATCCAAAAGAGCAGCTCATGAGCGCTATATCGGCAGTATTCAAATCTTGGAATAACGATAGAGCAATAAAGTATAGAAAGTTAGAAAATATAAGAGATGACTTGGGTACTGCTGTTAACGTTCAAGAGATGGTATACGGAAATATGAACGATCTGTCCGGTTCTGGCGTACTATTTAGCAGAAATCCTAGTACAGGTGCCGATGAGCTTACAGGTGAATATCTTTTAAATGCACAAGGAGAAGACATCGTTTCTGGAGTTAGAACGCCGCATCCGATAGAAGACTTAAAAGAGTCTATGCCAGAAGTATACGACGAGTTATATAAAATTGCTAAGAGTATGGAAGAACATTACGTAGATGTCCAAGATATGGAATTTAC
>CALVPA010000047.1 GCA_944350395.1 uncultured Bacilli bacterium | reverse complement strand
CGTTAAAACAAAGAGAGAAGACTATAAAAATAGAATAAATAAATATGAAATAGATAAATTAAGCGATTTAGATATTAAAAAAATGGCAAACGATATTATCAAATTGCAAAGACTCTATAGTGTAATGACTAAAAACGTTATTAAAAAGTTTGAGACTAATACTTTTGAGTTAAACTATAATTCGATGAGCGAAAAGAAAATGTACGGATTAGAGTTAGATCACAATATATCGTTTAGTAAAGTTTATAGCGAATATATAGTCGATAAATCTTACAGTGAAGGAATTGTAGCAGAAGACAAAGTTGCTGTAATATTATCTCTATTATTACCTCAAATAGTTAAAGATATGTACAGTGCAGACTTCAATAAAAAATATGTGTTATATATGCCTAGTACGCTATATGAAAAAGATAACAAGTTAAAGAGCACTTTCGGCTTATTTGATGACGAATATGCTAAACATAGTATTATTGTGCTCATCGATTATGACACTTTGGCAGAAAACAAAAAGTCTGTAAGAAATCTCATCAAAGAGGGATACAGATTTGCTGTAAATTTGGATCAAACTATGAAAGTTAAAGATCAAGGAATAGTAGAACTTATGGATTATATATTTATAGATAAGTATCGCTCGGATAGGGAAGATATATTAAAGTCATTACCTAAAGAGTACGAAAGTAAAGTAATATATGAAAATATATTTGAAAAAATTGGAAAGTAGCGGGGGAGTGTAGTAAGATGAATACATTTTTAAGATTTTTTTACGAATTTATTTCAGTATTTTTTGACGGATTTTTTGGAGCGTTTAAAGGACTTTTTAAAGGTATAGGGGAAATGTTCGATTTCAGCGAATATGCCAAAATAATAGACAGTTATAAGGGAAACTTTAGCGGTGGAGAGAAGATTTTAGTTGGAGTAGCAGTACTATTTTTGGTAATAGTGGTACTAATAATTGTCTTTTTAATCATTCTTCTCATAAAAAAGATATTTAGAAGCGTTAGTAACAACATGAGTAAAGAAGAGTTGTTAAACGAAATCGGAAACTTAAACGATAAAGTACAAAAACTTATGAAAGAAAAAGACGAAATAATGGCAATGAAAGTGTCTCAGCTCGGATTAAATCCTAATGGTGAAGGCGAAGAAGAAGAGGCTAAATCTGATGCTGAAGAAGAAGATCCAGCACAACAAGGTATCAGATTTCCAAGACTTTGTGCTATCGACGAAGCTCGTAAAAATTATAAAATTAAGAAATACGATAACAACTTTACTTTAAATGAATTAATAGATGATTTCAGATGCTTCTCAGCATCACAGTTGCACCTATATTACGACTTTACAATTCTTAGACCTTTTTTGGCTGGTCTAGCCTGTGGTAAACTGATCATATTACAAGGTATATCTGGTACAGGTAAGACATCTCTTGCCTATGCTTGGGGTAAATTCGTTAAAATGGATTCGTGCGTTTCATCTGTTGAGCCATCGTGGCGTGATAAATCGGATTTCTTAGGATACTTTAACGAATTTACAAAGAAATTCAACGAGACAAAAGCTCTTACAGAGATTTATAATGCTTCGTTCGACGACGATGTTCACACTATTATATTGGATGAGATGAACTTAGCGCGTGTTGAATATTATTTTGCAGATCTATTATCCATGCTAGAAATGCCAGATAGAAGTGAGTGGATAGTAGATTTAGTTCCTAGTTCATGGCCAAACGATCCAGAGAAACTTGTAAACGGTAAAATTCAAATACCTGGAAATCTTTGGTATATAGGAACTATAAACAATGATGACTCGACGTTTATGGTTACTGATAAGGTATACGACCGTGCTATGCCAATCGATATAAATACGAAAGTAGATGCGTTTAAGTGTCGTGAACAAGAGGCAGTCGAAATAAATGCCAGTTTCTTAGAGTCACTATTCAGAGAAGCAGAAGAAAAATATCCACTATCTGAAAAAGGACTTTCGCAAGTAACCGACATAGACAATTATGTAATAGAACACTTCCGCATAGCATTCGGTAATCGTATTATGAAACAGTTAAACACATTCGTTCCAGTTTACGTCGCATGTGGCGGTAAAGAGATAGAAGCGATAGACTATTTCGTCGCTAAAAAGATTTTGAGAAAATTTGATCAGTTAAGTGTAGCGCTCATTCGTGATGAGATAAATCCATTCATTTCATTCTTAAATAAGAAGTTTGGAAAAGATGTCATGAAAGAATGTATTGCATACTTAGAGACATTAAAAAAGAGTATATAGAATAGGAGATAAGAGATATGGCTGAAACTTATAACTTTTTAGTAAATGAAAATGCTAAAGAAAAAAGTAGTGCATTTTTAAAAAATATAGAATCGGCCATGGCCTATAAGTCAGACTATTCTAGTGATTTGCTCTCGACAGATTGGTTAGATATAATCGAATATTCTTGTCCATTTCTAGATATCATTTATAGAAATGCAAAAATTGCTCTCATACAAGAAGAAAATGTAGAAAAAATAGAGAGATCTAAAAGAATAAACGTGTCAAGTATAAAAGATTTGGCTAGGCATTCTGAATATATAAACAAATACGATAAAAAGACAGATAGCGTCGAACCATCTAAAATACTAGATATTAGAAATGAAGAAACTTTTAATATATATGAAAATAGATTTCTCTATACTTTACTATCTAAACTTTCAAAGTTTTTATATGAAAAAGAAAAGATGTTAAATAACTTTGAACTCAGTGATGAAAAGTACTTAGAATATAGTGGAAATACTTTGACTACTGAAGAGAAGGTAAAAGTGGAACTAAAAGTATATACAGAAACATTACCTTCTCAAAAAATAGATAAAGACATTAAAGATAAGATTAAATCTATCAAGGCTAGACTCAAACGTGTAAAAGAATATGTATCTAGTTGGGAAAAGAGTGAAATGGTAAAGGCTTTGGATAAAGCTCACGTCTCATTCATAAATCCTCCGATAAAAAAGACTAATATCATACTTAAAAATCCTAATTTCCAAGTAGCAGTTAAACTATGGGAGTTCTTATATAAGTACGAAGAAGACGACGATGAAAAGGAAGAAAATTTAAATAGTGATAACAGTAGTGACGTTTTAAAAGGTTTTTTAGATCACTCATTCTTGATAGATTACTTCGTACTCAGTTCGATTGTTTCGACTAAGAAAAGAGAACAAAAGAAAGAACTTGCAAAATGTGCCAGTGTACTTATAACAGAAGAGATAAGAAGAATAATTGCCCTTTTAAAGAGTACTGGTCTAGATATAACGAATGAAGAATTACTTAGTTTAATCGCTAAAGAGATCAAAAATGATAAGAACGAAAGGTTAGTCGGAATAGACGACGTCAAAAAGAAATTTAAAAATGCGATGGAAGATTATTTAGAAAGGATACAAGAAAACTTGTAGTGGTTTAAATGGAAAAACTTAGAAATAACAAAGTATTAAAAATCATAAAGAAAATATTGAACATAGTAGTATTTGTATTCGTATTACTGTTTTTGTTAGTAGTATGTCTCCAAAGATTCAGCAATAATAAAATATCCTTTTTCAACTACCGCTTGTTTTCAGTAGCATCCGGAAGTATGGCTCCTAAATATGAAATCGGTGACATATTGATATCTAAACAAGTCGAACCAGAAGACGTAAAAGTCGGAGATACGATAAGTTACTTGGGTGAAAAAGGTACGTTCAAAGATATGGTTATAACCCATCAAGTAGTAGAAATCGATAAAGATGCAGATGAAAATTTAATATTTCACACCAAAGGATTAACCAACTTAGTAGAGGACCCTCTAGTTTATGAAAGACAATTATACGGGGTCGTAATTCACAAATCTGTGGTATTGTCTTTCATCCATAAAGTAATAGGTACTAGCTATGGATTATTCTTATTCGTAGTATTGCCATTATTTTATATAATAGGTTCAGAAATAATTTCATTCTTATTAGCTAAAGAGGAAGAAAAAAGAAATAAACTAAATTGAAAATGAGGTGGAATAGCAATGGATAAAAAATATAAAACATATTTGAAATTGAATATAATGTCAATATTTTTTATCGCTGTTTCTTTTGTCTCGATTACGCTTGCTTGGTTTGCGTACAGCGGCCTCGGCAAAGTATCTACAGATATCGATGTAAAAGCTTGGTATATAGAATTTGAAAAAAATAATGAAGCAGTTTCTAACGATATAGTAATATCACTAGCAGATATATATCCTGGAATGGAACCGATAAACGAATCGGTTGCTATAAAGAATTTGGGAGATTCGGATGCTCAGATATCTTATTCTATATCTTCTGCAAGAATTTTAGATGAGAGCTTAGATACTGTTACAGATTTAGAAAAAGTAGAAGATGAATTAGCGCATAACTATCCATTCCACATAAATATAGAACTAGATAAAAAGTATGCACTTGCAAAAGATGGAGTTAGTAAACTTAATTTCTCCGTATCGTGGCCATTAGATTCTGGAGATGATGAAACAGATAGCGAGTGGGGAGCAAAAGCCTACGAATTTCAAAAAAAGGAAAAAGAAAAGTACGATGCAGATAATAATTATGAAATCGAAGCATCGTTAAAAGTAGTAATAAATGTAAAAGCTGAACAATTTATAACAGATAACGATTCGATAGATATAAACTATAATTTAGGCGATACTATTTTATACGATGTAAGCCTCAATAAGAGATGTACCGAACTCAGCGATACATGCATTAAGACAAGTGTTTTAGACATCGATAACAAAATAGGTGATTCCGAAGTAGAACTTATTCCTGCGCTTTATAGAAATTATGGTACTGGAACATATGACGAATATAATAGTCTATTATCAAATGAGATATCTTCGTGGAATGTGAGCACTAGACCACTTACGGCAGAGGACCTTTTAAAGATAGTATCTACTGACGTAGTGAATACTAAGACTGTAAGAGAAGGCTTGTCCGATGCAATTTTGGGAAATCTTAAATATGATACTAGAGTAAATACTGAGATGCAAAGAGTTGTCCCATATAACGGTTATTTTAAATTTTTAAATGATAGATTCTCATTTCTAAATAGCAGTAAATGTTTTTGGCTAAATAGCGAATATGACTCTAGCAGATCATATGCCTTAAAGAAAATGGATGATACAAATTCTATCATTTATGGAGAAGATAAAACGACAGCTTGTAGCGTTATTCCAGTTATAATCGCAAGTAAATCAAATCTCGAGATATAAAAGCAGAAAATACTGCTTTTTTTGTTCCATAAATTCAAATTTTTGCAATAAAAAAGAGTCTTGCAACTCTCATAAAATAATAGTGAAATGTAATTAAGAAGTTTTAATCTAACTTTTGTTCGAAGTGTACTTGAGCATTTATTTCTAATGAACTATCATTTAATGCTGCATTAGATCCAACTTTAGAATCTGCTTCATCGTTCATATTTTCGCTTTCTCCCTCGTACCATTCAAAATATATTCTTATAGTAAAAGGTTCAAACTTGAAATTCTCTATTGCGTTGTTATAATTTAATGTTCCAGTAATAGTGTTACCACTTAGTTCATTTATTTCTATTTCATCCCCTTCGATGTAATTTTCATCTAAGAGTGAATATTTAGCAATCATCAAATCTGGCATATCTTCATTTAGAACGTTTAGTGAAACTGTGTAATTAAATGATACGTCGACATTAGATGGGTCAATATCAATATCGAAATAACCTTTCGATGATGGAGCAATCGTATTTTCAGAGATGTTTTCATTTTCTTCTAATACTGGTGTAAGGTCGATAGAAGACGTCGAACTATTTGTAATGTCTGTATTATTGACTAGTATTTGCCATTTTGCAAATAGCATTTTGATATCTTCATTAGCATCTGCTACATATCTCGAGTAAGTATTACTCATCAGTCCCAAAGTCAATGATAAAGAAACCAAAACCAATAAAATTCTCAATTTTTTTCCCATACGTTTACTCCTCTCTTTTACACTTCTATTATACTTATATTTGACATATTTCGACAACTAAAAACTGTAAAGTTTGTCTAATTTTACATAATATGTGTAAATTGTGTCGAATACACAAATAAAAGGATTAAAACTTTAAAGTATAAAACTTTTATGTTACAATTATTGTGGTGACTAGTATGAAAAAAGTATTAACTATAATTTTTGACGGTTTTGGTATAAGGGAAGAACTATTAGGAAATGGTCCTAAACTTGCTAAAATGCCCACCTATAACAAACTCTTAGAAGATTATCCTCACTCGCAGCTTCTAGCGTCTGAAGAAGCAGTCGGTCTAGCTAAAAATCAAATGGGAAATAGTGAAGTAGGACACATGACAATAGGTGCTGGAAGACTCGTCAAACAAAACTTCATGCAGATAGATGACATGTTCAAATCAGGAGATATAAGGAATAATAAAAGTTATCAAGATATAGTTAATTATGTAAAGTTAAATAAGAAACCAGTTCACATCATGGCACTTTGTTCGGATGGCGGAATTCACTCACACATTAAATTTATACTAAATTTGATAGATGAATTAGTAAAATCGGGAGTAGATAAAATATATGTCCATGCGATTACAGATGGTAGAGATACAAAGACAAATGTTGCTGGCAATTATATTTTAGAACTAGACGATAAACTTAAAAATTACGGTATAGGATATGTATCGGATGTGTGCGGAAGATATTATGCGATGGATAGAGATAAAAAGTGGGATAGGACGAAAATATATTCTGATGCAGTTACAAAAGGAATAGGTAAGAATGCATCAAACTTATGCGAAGCGATAAACGATTGCTATAGAGAAAATGTGACCGACGAATTTTTAAAGCCGATTTTATTAAATGGTGGAGTTCAAATAGAAGATGGCGACGCATTAATTTGGTTTAATTATAGGCCAGACCGCGCTAAACAAATTTTGACAGTACTAACGGATAAAGA
>CALVPA010000046.1 GCA_944350395.1 uncultured Bacilli bacterium | reverse complement strand
GCATGTGTTTCTTCGTACGAACTTGAACCTGGGGTTCCATACTTATATCCTATATATGCATTATCATCATAATTTGAATTATAACTTGAATAAGTTGCATTTCTGTCGCTGCTGTCTTCTCCATTCGCGTGAGCTGTTGTACCATCGTATATTATCCTTAGACTTCGGTCTCCGTTTATTCTTATGATTTTCCAGTAATATCCTGCAAAGTATACATAGTTATTCTCTACTGCTCCTCTAATGTAGTAGCTCGTCCCATTTTCGTCGTCCATTGCATATAAACCGTCCGCTGTCTCATCTGTCGTTGCTACTTCACTAAAGTCTGGACTTCCTTCTTTCACAGTTAGACCTAGGGCTGCTAGTGTTACTTGAGAAAGCGTTTCACCTTCTTCTAATGTAAATCTTGTATTGAAACTTGCATTTATATCTTGAGTTTGATCTACATCTGGCAAATTGTTTAATGTTATTATTAAATTATAATAGTACTTTTCTCCAGCTGGTATGTTCATTCCATTGGCTAGTACTTCTGTCGTCTGCGTGCTGCTCACAGGTACATTTTTATCCGTTACTACTTTAGTAAATGGACCAGACTGACTCTCAGAATACTCGAGTGTATAAGTTAGACTTCCTTCTAAATATGTATTAGTTAGGTTTAACCAACTGATTTTAGCTATCGCATCTAGTGTACCAGTATTCTCTATTATAAATTTCTTAGTTACTGAGTCTCCGAAGTTTAGTACTTCGTTTATTCCATTGTCGTTATCAGAGAAAGTTAGCGCCATCGTTCCTGCAGTTATCTCTGCCGTTTGGGCATTATCGTTGCTTACGTTTATTGTAAAGAACGCATATGTAACTGCTGTGACAGTAAGAAGTATTATCATTGCAAAAAGTATCACTAATAGCTGGTTTCTATCGAGTTTACTCATAATTTATTTTCACCTTATCCTATACTACATAAAGTATACAATTTTTACTCTATTTCTGTCAATGTTTATTTATTCTCGTTTTACTTAGTAGTGAATTTATTTTTTTCTTACTCGTATCTATTTTATCGAAACTTATCTCCGTTATTAAAATCTTTACTATTGCTAAAAACATGTTCTTTGTCTCTTTAGATAAATTAAAAGAATTTTTTATTATGACAATAAGAGATTTTAGTTTATTAGATTTGAAATCGCGTATGTTTTTGATGTTTGCATAATCGAATATGGCAAACATGTCATCTATTATTTTTTCTCTTTCTTCGTAATCGTATGTTTGTAACCAACTGTTTACCGCTTTATCGAGTCTTATGCTTAAATTATCTTCTACGGTATCGATTAAATGGTCATCTTCTATAACCCATGTCGCAGCATCGTGCTGGAAAATACCGTTTCCTGTGCTTTTTATGACTCTCACATTTTCTTGTTCTAATAGTACTCCTACTATACTCATGTTAGGTATGATGTTTACTAGTTTAGTGCTTATTCTTTTATATTTATTAGTGTAAAATTCTTTTTTCTTTAGACCTGGTCCATCGAACGAGTATATCTTTTTAATTTTACTTTTCTTTAATATACCTGCATTCATAGAACCTACTAGCGCTAAATTGCCGCCCTTAGAGTGACCACATATTATTACGTTTTTGCTAGTTAGTTTCACTACTCTATTTATGTATGAAGACGCTAATACTTGAGAATATGTCGGATATTTATAAGTAAATATGAAATCCTCTTTCCATCCTGCAATCGTATCATCTGTGCCTTCAAAACTTATTACAGTAAAGTTATTGTTGTCCGTTATAGTTAATGCTCCGAATTGCCAATCTTTACCTAATGAGTATTCATAGTTGGAAAGTAATATATCTTTATATCTATTCTTTTTGCTCATTATACTTATCAAGTTTATGCCGTTATCTTGTGCTATACCGAGTCCTTTTATTAAAGAGGATTTCACTTTTTCATAAGCGTTTTGTAGTGAGATAGAATCTGAATTTAGTTCATTAGAGATACTTGTAAAATCTACGTAAGACAGTTGAGAGAATATGAGTATATCTACTTCTGTTAGAGGTTTTTCATCGAATGAAATGTCGCCATATTTTTCTACATAATCGAACATGTTTTTCATTATAATCACCCGAAAAGATTATATCATATGTGTAAACTTTTTGTCTTATCTATTTATTTTTTATTTTTTAGATGTTATATTTTTTATGTAAAGTAAAGGAGAGATAATATGTTAGAAGGAAAAATCGCTGTCATTACAGGTGGTACTAGAGGCATTGGTTTTGCTACAGTCAAAAAGTTTTTAAAGGAAGGCGCTACTGTCGTATTATTCGGTTCTAGCGATTCATCTGTAAGTAAGGCACTTGCTAAATTGAAAGAGGATAATCCAAAGTATGAAGTAAGCGGCATGAGTCCAGATTTAACTAGTTTAAAGAGTGTCCAAAGTGCGATAGATCAAATCTATAAAAAGTATGGGAAAATAGATATTTTAGTAAACAACGCGGGCGTATCTTCATCTAAAAGTTTTTACGATTATGAAGAAGATGAATTCGATAAGATCATGGGTATAAACCTAAAAGGAATGTTCACCGCATCGAAAGCAGTCGTAAATTATATGAAAGAAAACGGTGGTGGTGTCATTTTGAACACTAGTTCGATGGTCAGCATTTATGGACAAGCTGCAGGCATCGCTTATCCTACGAGTAAGTTTGCTGTAAACGGATTTACTAAATCTCTAGCAAGAGAGCTCGGGAAAGATCACATAAGAGTAAATGCAGTTGCACCAGGTGTAATACATACAGATATGGTCGATGCTCTACCAGAGGACGTGGTTAAGTATTTGCTCACTACTATACCTATCGGAAGAATCGGAGAACCGGAAGATATTGCTAATATGTTTGCCTTTTAGCAAGCGACGATGCTTCGTTTGTAACTGGTGCCATAGTATCAGTAGATGGCGCTGGAATGTGTTAAAAAAAGAAGTCAAACGACTTCTTTTTTAGTTTACCAAGAACCTCCGCCTCCTCCACCGGAGCCTCCACCAGAAAATCCTCCACCTGATGAACTTCCACCCGAAGTACTAGACGGACTAGATGTCATCGTTTTTGAGGCACTTTCCATAGTAGAGTTCATGAAAACACCAAAAGATACCATATTAAACGAAGTATTTCCATCATACCAGTTAGGTGGTTCTATAGCTATGTCTTCAAATTTGCTTATCCATTTATCAGATATTCCTAAGACATAAGTATAAGGTAAAATGTCGTAAAAGTACGTAGGATTTTTCATTACGAGAACCTCTAATTTCTC
>CALVPA010000045.1 GCA_944350395.1 uncultured Bacilli bacterium | reverse complement strand
AATATGCATTATTTAGGAAGAGAATACATGTATTATGGACGATGGAACGATGCAATAAACACATTGATAAAACATTTAAAAATGCCATCTGCAACTTGGAAAGATGAAAGATGCGCATCGATGCGTTTTATCGGAAGATGCTATGCTAATATGGAGAGATACGATGAATCAAAAATGTGGTTTGATAAAGCGATGGACGAAGCACCGTATCTAAGAGATGCTTTCGTAGAAAGAGCTCTTCTAGCATATAGACTAAATGAGTGGGATGATGTACAAAAGTATTGTTTAAAAGCTTTAGAAATAACTAATAATGTAAAAAGTTATATCAACGAGACCTTCAGTTGGGACAATACTGTATACGATTTATTATCCATCAGTTCTTTTTATAAAAAAGATATTAAAAATGCTATTAAATGGGTCGAACTTGCATTAGAATATGATAAAAATGACCAAAGGTTAATTAAGAATAAAGAATTGTTTTTAAAGTATGAGCAAGACCAAAAATAGTCTTGCTCTTTTTATTTTGGTAAATAAAAATCTATATTTTTAGTTCATATTTTATTATACTATCTAAATAATAGTTTGTACCGACTAGTACAAAAGTTATGTCATACGTATCTATCGGGTAATCCGAAAATATTTTATCTGATTCGTTTTCTAAAGTGTTTTTAGAAACTGTTGTAATATTCACGTCACTATTAAAATTTTTAACGGCATAAATATTTTCATTATTATTATCACTTTTCTTTTCAGCCACTGCATAAAAAGATTTTAATAACAAATGAATGTAATCGCCATCTTTATATGCTTTTATTAGAGATGTCTTTCCGATTTCATTTTTATTATTTTCTTCATTACATTCTTGAACTGTTAATTCATAACTTTTTCCTGTGTATATGTAATCTACTATTCCACAATCTTTAGATTTTTTAAATGTATCGTTAGATTCTGACTCATACTTGCTTGGGCCAAACAATATTTCCATTTCAGATTTTACATTTTCTTCATCAAAATTAAGAGTAACCGTATTTTCATTACTATCAGTACTTTCTGTACTTTCAGAATTCTCTGTCTCTTTAAAATTATAGTTTTCGTTTTTATATAGTGAATTAAATGTCATATATAGTTTTTCATCAAATGCCAATGTCTTTTTTTCTTTAGTATTAATAAAATATAGATAATCATAATTTTTATCAATAAGACAAGAGTCATTATTACATTGATTATTGATCAAATCTAAGTTTAAACTTTCATATAGTTTTGTAACTATCTCAGAATTAATGTCTAGATTTAAAACCGAGTAGCTCTGTGAATCATTTATACTTTCTTCTTTGGTAGCTGTAACATTTAATTTGACTATTACAACTACAATTACAATTATAATAATTAGTAATATAAATTTAAATATCTTTTTGAATTCCATAATTATTATCCATCCTATAAAAAGGATAACACACTCATATATTTTAGTCAAATGCAGCTTTACAAAAAAAAGAGAGACTATGTTAATAGTCTCTGTCTCGTAAAAATGGTGGCAAATCGAAATCGTCCTGTTCTTTTCTATTCTCTTTTGGAATATATTCTCCGTCTGCCGTCATAGCATCTTCGTCAAAACCTGTAGCAATTACTGTTACAATTACTTCGTCGTTTAAGTTTTCGTTTATAACTGCCCCGAATATTGTGTTCATATCGGTATTTGATGCTTCTCTTACAACTTCTGCTGCGTCTTCTGCTTCGAATAATGTAAGTGACTTTCCACCAGTAATGTTAATGATTGCATCTGTAGCCCCTTCGATGCTAGTTTCGAGTAGAGGACTAGATACAGCTTGTTTTGCTGCTTCAATTGCTCTATTTTCTCCGACGCCTAGACCTATTCCGATTAGAGCATTTCCTCTCTTTTCCATTACTGCTTTAACATCTGCAAAGTCAAGGTTTACGAGACCTGTTACTGCAATTAGGTCGCTTATCGACTGAACACCTCTATGTAATACGTTATCTACTTCTTTAAATGCATCTTCTAGTGGAGTAGATTTATTAATTATATCTCTTAATCTATCGTTTGGTATTACTATTAGAGTATCTACATGTTTTTTGAGTTCCTCTACACCTTTTAATGCCTGCTCTAGTCTTCTCTTTCCTTCAAATCTAAAAGGTTTAGTTACAATACCTACAGTAAGTGCCCCTAAATTTTGAGCAATTTCTGCTATTACTGGAGAAGCACCAGTTCCAGTTCCTCCACCCATACCGCATGTTACGAACACCATATCTGCACCTTTAAGTGCTTCTTCTATTTCTGATTTAGATTCTAAAGCTGCTTCTTTACCTACTTCTGGTTTAGCACCAGCCCCAAGTCCATTTGTAATAGTAGAACCAATTTGCAATTTAACCGGCGCTTTACTGCTATTTAAAACTTGTAAATCGGTATTAGCAACGATAAATTCCACACCCTTAACGCCTGAATCTATCATTCTATTTACGGCATTACATCCGCCACCGCCGACGCCGATAACTTTTATTTTGGCTATCTGATCCATTTCTAATCCGTTCATTTTGTCATCTCCTAACTAATTGTCAAAAAAGTATCCAAACACCTTACCCAGTAAGGAATCGTTATTTACACTAGAATTAGTTCCCCCATCATTCATTTCTTCGAGTTCGTTACCGTTAAAGATAGAAAAAGATTTTCCTCTTAACTGCAATTTATATTCAAAATATTTCAGAATTCCAACAGAACTAGAGTAAGAATTGTCTCTTGCACCGATTAGATTTACATTTCCCAAATATGCATATTTGCCAAAAGAACTTTCTAAAGAAAGCGTAAAATCCCTTAGTTCCGTCAATCCTCCTGAAACAATTATATAACTAATTTCTTTTTTTGTTAAGATATTAATTTGTTTTTTTGCTAAATTTAGTATCTCTTCTATCCTACTAGCAGCTATTTCACTCAAATCGTATTGATTTAATTTTATTTCTTCTCCATCAATATTGTTTAAAATCCTATATTCGTTAGGATTTGCAAGTCTACTGCTTGCTAAAACTATGTCTTTAAATACTGCTTTGCTAGCACTTTCATCTATTCTATTAATAAAACTTATATCGTTTATTATATTACTTGCACCTATTGGATAAGATTTAGTATTAGTTAAAATACCCTTATTAAAAATTGAAACAGTGCTTACTTCTGAGCCCAAATTTATTACTGCACCAATAGAAGCGTCAGTATTTTTGCTTTTAAATGTATAATAATCTCCAATCGCATTAGGTATTACATCTACTACTTTTAATCCTGCTAAAGAGCACGCTCCTAGTAAAGAACTTATATATTCTTTAGGAGAAGTTACTACTATTGCTTTTAATCCTAAATTTTGGCTGATTTTAGATTTGGGATCCTTTACTATTTCGTCATTATCTATAGTAAATTCTACGGGAATTACTCCAACTAAAACATTTCCATCAGGTACTTTTCCTTCAGCCGATTTTTGGATGAGTTTTGTGACATCATCGCCATCTATGACAAAATCTTCGTTTTCTATTTTAATAGCTGCTGCTGTCTTTGCAAGTTTAGCATCTATCGAATTTATTCCTAAAATTGTCTTATGTATATCTATACCTATAGTTTTTGATGCATTTTCTACAGCCTTTTTTATCGCATCCGCTGTTTCTCCTACATCGATTACTTTTCCATTTTTAACTCCGTGAGAATTTACTTTTGAAGCACTTAAAATGTGAAGACGGTTTCCTACAAATTCGCCTACAATAAATTTAATACTGTCACTACCAATATCTAAACTTGAAACTATTTTTCTCACATTAAACACTCCATTTTTTTACTCATATCAATTATACTATAAATATTTATCATTGTAAAATCTTTTTTATAGACGCTAAAAACAAAAAATGATAGGTATTATCTATCACTCTGAAATCGAATAATATTTTGCCGTCCCTGCATCATTTTCAAAATCTACACAGAATGTTACATATTTATCAGTATCGTTTTGATAAGTATATGACTTTTCAGCAATTTCATTTTTATCTACATCATATGTTTTAAATATGAATGTCTTTTCTTTATATTTATCATCATATAAGTGTCCACATATAGAAAACAGTTTAACATCTTTAGTATAACCTGTGGACATAGATGTAAATAAATAATCATCAATCTTTATATCATAATTTATTTCATCAATAAAAATCAATTCGTCTGCGGTATGAGAATTATTAATATTGTATAGTGATGAAGCTTCTTCACTATTTACAGTCAAAACCTTATAGTTATCATAAAATTCCACATTAATGCCACCCATATTAATAGAGCCATCCAGTGTTTTTTTACAAGTTTCTATACTTTTTCCAGCTTCTATTCCAAAATTTTGTTCAACTGCATCTACTACTTCACAATATGTATCTTCGTCCTTTTCATCTTTGATATTCATCATGTAATAACCATTTTTAATATATACATCGTACTTTTCATCGATAGTAATTTTATTGTTTTCAGTATCACTTACTAATTTTGATGTTTCAAAATAATTTGAATTGGATAATATTTCTTTTAATGCATCTAATTTTGTTTTTTCAGTGCTCTCTACTTCTATTGAAGAATCCTTGGATTTATCTATAGAAAAATATATGATAAATCCTATTATAAAAATTATGATTAAAATTGCTATTATTAAAATTATGTTTTTTTTCATCTGTTCACCTTACTTTCTATCTTCTACATTATAGAAAAATCTTATTCTTAAATTTTGCATATTGGTAAGTCCAATATCGGTGTTAGCTAGCGAATAATTCAAAACGTCGAAATAGTAATTTCCATTATCTAAATATAAATATTCATTAGTAGCACTGAACGAGTCTTTAAGAATATCATTTAAATATATTTCAACCTTATAATCATCATTTATAATTAGATTTCCTAAATTTAATTTGCCATTTACTACAGTTTCACTCTTAGCGTTTTCTTTTCCGTCGCCTTCTAATATTATTATATTCTGCACTATGTCATCAAATAAGGAATAAAAACTAGATAAACTCATGTCATCTGCACTGTCATTATAATTATAGAAATTTTTTTCATTAGAAGCTATTATTTTTAAATATTCGTTGTTTGCGGATGCACCTATGCCCATACTGTATATTTTAGTTTTAGATTTTAATTCAATAAGATTACTATTTGTATTACTTATGCTGGAAATGCCATCACTTACAAATATTACGTACGTTTCTTTTCCATTGTTAAGATTAGACATTACAGAATTTGCCATAGAAATTGCTGCAGTAAAGCTCGTTCCACCAGTCGCTTTTAAACTATCTATGCTATCTTCTATCTCACTTTTATTTTGTGACATAGTTAAGACTGTTTGGGCACTACTATTAAATTTGATGAGAGAAACTGTTGAATTGTCCAAATTTACCCTCTCTACTAGTCCTTTACTAACTTTTTTAAGATTTGAAAGCCTGCTATTGCTCGACATGCTAGAAGAAACGTCCAAAACTAACATTATATTAATATTAGATGGTGTCACCGTAGTACTCGAAACTTTGTTAAGTTTATTTACTAAAATATCAAAATCCTTTAATTTCATTGTAGCATATAATGTGATATCGCTAGCTACTTCAGAACTACTATTAATGGCGATATTATCACCAGTTCCGTTTACATTTGTATTCCAACCAACCGCTTCATAATACTCTGGCACTGTAAAACTAGGAAGTGTTACTTCGCATTTACTGTCGCTATTATATGTAGTACATTTAATACTTGATACCTCAGATATTCCTATATTAGTTTTATCCAGTCTAATACTTTTTTCAACATTTGTTATAGCATAAAGGTATAATTTATTATCCACTAATTTATAATTTGAATTTTCAATCAATCTTGATAGCGAAGTAGAAGCTGGGTAATCGCTAGATTTAGCATCTATATCGGTTGACCAACCAAGAATATTGCCACCGCTTCTAGTAATCGATGGAAGATTAGTACTTCCAACGCAATTAGCTAAACTATCCCTGTCGTTTGGATTTTCACATAGGAAAGATTGTGCAACTCTAGTCACCGAATCAGCTCCATTTTTTTCATATACTATAGTCACATAATCAGTAGCGCCTTCTATATATTCGAATTTATAATTGCCACTTTCTTCTTTAGTAAATTTTACTACGCCTTTAAATTCTTCTCCCGTTTTAGGATTTATGAGTTCATCATCCAGAAACCCTTTACTCTTTATTTCTTCAAGCGGTATATAGCAAAATGAACCATCGCTTTCGACAACAAGTTTTATATCGTTAAAATTTGAATCAGAAGAATCTTTATAGGTAGTAACATACGCATCCGCTGAAGATTCGATTCTAGAAACAATATCGTCATATGTTTTGTCTTTAGTATTATTAAGATTTTTTATAAAATTTATCGAAAATATTCCGGCAATTGCCATTAAAATTACTATGCATACAATCAGTTCAATAATGGTAAATCCGCGATTTCCCCTTTTCATTTAATACCATCCTCTCTATAAAATGATATCATAAAAGAAGAAAAAAAACTAGCGTTAAACTAGTTATTACTCCAATATTCTAATATTTTTGGTATTACCTTTACATCCTTGTTAAATTTTGATACTAAATCTTCTTTATCGAAAAGATTAAGAACATTTAAGAAAAGTGGATTATCCATATCTACAAAATCTGGATATTCTTTTACTATTTCATCAGTATTATTTACACCTATAGATTTAAGAGTATCGATGTTTATTTTTCTGTTCTCTTTAAACTCTTTTATGTCTGGATTAGTCATTTTTAAAAGTTTAATTAATCCACTCTTATCCTTTATGTTTATATTTTTTTTTTTATAAACATCTATAAGCTTATCTACATCGATTTTAGAAAGTTCATCTAAAATATAATAAGTATAATCTATAGTATAACCCATTCCATTTCCGTCTTCATCAGTCGTTATTATATTTAATAAATCATCTAGATCTTGCGGTTCGATATTATAATAGATTTCACTCTGATTAACTGTAAGTTCTAATGGAATTAAGTGTTTTTTCAAAACAACGATATTTTTGATGACTTTATCGGCATTATCGATCATCTTTTTCTTAACTTCTTCGCTAAAATCATCAAAATTTATAGCTTCTTTATCGAATGCGCCTCTTAATAACGATTCATAATTTACTGGTTTTTCAGGGATTTCTTCCTGTTTAGTTTCCATTTCATCAGGAATATTCATTATGTCAAAGTCTAATATAGACATTTCTTGAGTGTGAGTTAACACATTAGAGTTTTCTTCCTTAGATAATTCACTTTCATTAGTTTTGGCTTCTTCTGTAACTACATCGCTCGATGGAGCATCTATGTCTATATCTGTACTCTCCACTTCATCGCTTATACCTTCTACAGAACTATCTAAAAGAAAATCATTTTCATGATCGTCTATTACTTCTTCGCCATCTCGTTCCTCTATAGTATTAAGCACGTTTATTTCGCTTGTAGACTCTGTTTTTTCAGTTATATTTTCTTTAGGTGTAACATCGACATATTTACTATTTAATATTTCCTGAACACTATTTTTAAACATATCCATAGTTGAATTGATAAGTTTTAAAAGTGATTCAGTTCTATATACAGATTCTTCTTGCTTTTTCTTAGATGCATTTAGTACATCTAATTCACTTTCAGCTTCTTTTCTATTATCATCATTTGCTTTTTCTTTTTCTTCAGTAGAAGATATCTTAGTATCGATTTTAGCAATTTTATTTTTCTTAGAAGAAATAAGTGATTCTAAATCATCGAGTTCCATCTTTTGAACTTCTGTATCCGTAAATACTACAGTTTTTTTCTTTTCTTCTAATTCCTTAATTTCATCATTAGAAAGTTCCCTTAATTTTTCTAATTCCTCTTTCTTTTGGAATAATTCTTTAGAAGCTGTATCTAATTTTTCTATAGAATCCTTTTTCTTTTCAATATTCGCTTCGATTTTTTTTAATTCGGAATCGGCATTTTCAAAAGTCTTATTAAATTTTTGAGTTGCATCTTCTAAGGTACTGACAAAAGCTTTAAGTTCTTCTTTATGATCGTAATTACTCTTTTCAAAATTTATCTGTTTCATCTTATCACACCTTTTTATTCTATAAACATAATAGCAAAATTACTACTTTTTGTAAAGAGTTATTTTGTGCCATTTTTTGTTTCTTTTAGTTCATTTAAATATTCCTTTAAATCAGTTGCAATAGCTACTGGGATTACTTCTGATAACTCTTCTATACTGGCTTTGCTCATCACTTTTACACTGCCAAATTTTTTGATGAGTTCTCTTTTTCTTTTGTCCCCTAATCCTTCTATGTTATCGAGTACACTAGCAATGCTGCCTTTACTTCTTATTTGCCTGTGATAATTTATCGTAAATCTGTGTACTTCATCTTGGATTCGAGTCAAATAATGAAACAGATTAGATGTTTTATCTATATCGAGTACATTGTACTCATCATTTATAAGTTCATTAGTTTGATGTTTATCATTTTTCTTTAAACCTACAACTTTTATATTTAAATTTAACATTGCTAAGATATCTTTTGCGGCCCTTATCTGATTCTCACCACCATCTACTATTATGAGATCAGGTTTTTCAGATGATTCCATCAACATTCTATAATATCTTCTATATAAAACTTCTTTCATAGTATTATAATCATCATTTTTTTCTAAACTTATTTTAAATTTCCGATAATCATTCTTTGAAGGTTTTCCGTCTTTAAAAACTACCATTCCACTTACCGAATAATCTCCGAAAAGGTTAGAATTGTCGAAGACATCGATCCTATACAAAGTCTTAAGATTTAATAATTTCCTTAATTCTTCGTTGGCTTCCACTGTTTTTTTCTCATCTCTCTTAATCATTTCAAATTCATTATTTAGTTGTATTTCAGCATTTACGCGAGCGAGATCTAATAATTTTTTCTTTTTACCTTTTTTTGCATATACTACCTTTGCTTCGAGAGCTGAAGATAACATATTGGCATCTAATTCATCACTTACGATTATTTCGTTTGGAATTTCATTTTTAGCATAGTATAAACCTATGTAATATTCAATTTCGTCGATATAATCGTCCATTATAGGAAATATTTCACTTTTATTGCCCAAAAGTTTACCATGTCTAATAAAGAATATATTTACACTGATATAACCATTTTCTACGTAAAAATTAATTATATCTCTATCGACTAAATCGTTTAACTCAACCTTTTGTTTAGCTAAAATCACAGAGATATAATCGAGTTCTTTTTTTAGTTCTAGTGCAAGTTCATAATTTAAGTGTTCGCTGTGGTATTCTATTTTATCTTTTATTTTCTCTTTTATTAAAGTGTCGTTGCCGTGTAAAAAAGATATTATCTCTTCTTCCATCTTTTTAATCTCATCATCGTTTGTTTTTTTTACACAGTAACCTAAACACTCGTGTATGTGATAATAGAGACACAATTCTTTAGGATTACCTTCGCATTTTTTAAGTGGGTATAATCTATTTATGAGATTAACTATTCTTCTAGCGGCATATTGATTTGGATAAGGCCCAAAAAGTTTCCTATTTTTCATCTTTTTAATATTAAGATATCTCACTATTTTTAGTTTTGGATATGGTTTATTAATGTATTCTATATATGGATAACTCTTATCGTCCCTTAGCAAAATATTATATTTTGGATCGTATTTTTTTATAAGATTTAATTCTAATATGAAAGCTTCATTCTCTGTAGAGGTTACTATGTATTTAAAATAAGCGATTTCGCTCACTAATTTTTTAGTCTTACCGGTAACCCTACCAGTAAAATAAGATGATAATCGGTTCTTTAAATCTTTAGCTTTTCCTACATATATAACCGTATTATCACTATTATACATTTGATAACTACCAGGTAAATGAGGCACTAAACTCAGTTCTTTTTTAAACATTTTACATCACGTTTCTATTATACTACAATTGTCATAAAAAATAATGTATAATTTATATATGGATGTGATTTATGAAAGCTAAAAATGAATTTACTCAAATTATTAAAAAATCAAAATTTATAGGCTATCTTTTCGAACTATCATCTATAGAAGATGTCGATAAAATTTTAGAAGATTTAAAAAGAGAACACAAAAAAGCCAAGCATATGCCCTATGCTTATAAATTCGAAAATACAGCAAAAAAAACGGATGATAAGGAACCATCTAACACTGCAGGATTACCTATTTTAAACGTATTAGAAAGAGAAAATTTAAATAACAGTATGATCGTGGTCGTCAGATATTTTGGAGGAATAAAACTTGGTGCTGGACCACTCTTACGAGCTTATAGTAGTACTGCTAATAATTTAATAAAAAAACTCTAAGTTTGCTTAGAATTTTTTTATAGTTTAAATACTTCTGTTTCGGAATTTTCATTTGAAACTTCATTGTTATTTTGTATGTTAGTAGGCTCCATATATTGTAAAGTGCCATTACCATTTGATATAGTTTGGTTAGTTTGAAGGTTACTACTTACTGGCGTTACATTTTGTGGAGCAATATTTTGAACTACACCCGCTGTTTCGGCACTAGTTTCTATGGCATTAGGTGCCATCTTTTTTTTCTTTTTCTTTTGTCTATTTATTATTAATAATAGTACCAATAAAAGTATTAGTGCTACAACCGCTATATACATCCAATAATCCATTATATTAAATTCTCTTTTAATATTTATGATGTAATCTTTTGTACTTCCATCTTCAGCAGTAACTCTTATGGTAATCTTAGAACCATCTTTTAAATCATTATTACCTATTATTTCATAGGTGGCAAGTTCGCTTTCCGTTAATACATTTAAAGTCAAATTTTTTTCTTTACCAATACTCAGATAATAATTAGTCGTCGAAGGGTTAAAATTTAATGGATAACCGCTAACAGTAATTGAAGCCAAATAATTATTATCCGACAATGCTTTAGCTTTTGTAACAGTTATCTCATATGTACTGGTATTTCCTAGTGAATCTACTAGAGATACTTCGATTTTATTTTCTCCTTCTACTAATTTTAAGGAATTTGATGATACAGTTACAGAGATTGTTTGATCATTTACTGTCGGTATTATGTTTAAACTATCTACATCCGAATCAATATCTAATTCATAACTAAACTTATTTGGATCAAAATCAAGCTCGTAGCCTTCTATTACTAGATTATCGAGAATTAATCCGTTAGTAGGATTAGTGTCGGTATTTTGTTCTGTGTTTTGATTCGAATTATTATCTTCAGTTTGTATTTCGTTTACCACCGTATCATTTTGAGTAGGCGTATTTTCCGCAATTACATTTGAAACTTTTTTAAAAGATATAAAGTAAGTATATATTCCAAATCCACAAGATGCACCGTTTACCATTAATTTGGCTTCTCCTTCAGTGGAAACTTCTCTAGGATAATATTCTCCATACCATTCATAGTCAGTTTGAGCATTTAAAGTTACCTTATCTGTACCTTCAGGAACAGATACCAAGTAATGAGAATCATTTATTTGTGAAACAGTACCAACACTAGACGTTAAATTATTGATTTCACCACATGCTAACACGTCTGTCTTAGCAAAAACAATAAGAGCAGCAATTGTAATAAAAACTCTTTTCAATTTAACCCTCTCCTATTCTATTTTTCATTATAGCATAATATTAAAAAAAATGGAATTAGTTTTCCTTTTATTTGAAATTATAAATATTGCTTCAAATTTGCTAAAAATAATATCACTATTTTATAAAGCATCCTATAATATTTTTATTGAATAGACTTAATCTCTTCCTTATTGCATCCTAAGTTTTCTTCTACCAAGTCCATTAATTCTTTAGCATAAACTGGAGTTGTAAGCACGCTATGCGTTGAATGTATAACGACTGAAGAATTTTCGCCATCACTCAAAAAACTTTCTATACTTTTCTGCGATGAAAATAATACCATTCCATCAGATTTTCCATCAAATAGACAATCATTTAATATACATAGGCCAATACCACCTAAATTGCCGGATTTAATAACTGCACTCAAAGTGTTTTCATCGATCAGAGTACATACATTTTTATATAAATTAACGCGATTTAGAGAAGATAAATTTTCTTCAGAAAATATATTTTTAAGAAAAAATGGATCATAATTTTTTTCTAATTGTTTAGGGACTCCACCTTTTTCAGCAATATCTAAATCCATATGTGAATTACTCATTATTCTGTAGTATAATCCCATTACTGCTGTTACAATTTTTTCTGCTAGTTCGTCATATTCTATTTTAGCAGTAATCACTTTTCTAACTTCTCTTTCTAAAAATAATGGCGATGCCATAACTGTTCCTAAATACGGAGATGAAACACTATATACTCTCGTTTTCATAGAACTGAAGCCATTTTTTAAATATTTCATCATGTCGAACGCCATGACCCCACATTTTGAAAAGCCAACAACATTTACAGTTTTAGTAGAAGACAAATTTGCTAAATGGTCTACGTATGAAGCTAATAATTTGCTCTCCTCTACTAATGGTCCATCCATGTCGACTAATAAAAGTTCTATTTTATAATTTTCTTTTTTTCTCTCAAAATATTTAATAACGTTTGCAATACCAGCTTTTCTATCATTTATGTATTGCCCACTATGCACATGATTTTCTACTCTGCATCCATCGGCAATCAAAATATAATTTAATTCACCATCATCTGTATGTCTTATGGTGCCATATGTTGCAATAGAAAGAGCACGTTTTTTCTCTTCTTCACTTTTTACATCGCGCCATATATTACTTTTTAAATCCCATTTTTTAATAGTATTAATTTCTCCCATAATGCCTCTTTTTGATTTTGTATTATAACATAGAATTGGCGTTTAACAAAAATTATATTTATAAATGTTTTTTTATAAAAAATGCAAGCCTGATAAAGACTCGCTAATTTTGTTATAATTTTTTATTTCAAAAATTCTACCAATTGTTCTTTAGAAATGTATCCTATCGATTTTTTTATCTCTTTTGAATTCTCCATCAAAATTAGAGTTGGAATGCTCATAACACCAAATTTCATAGAAAGTTCTGGGAATTTATCGGCATTTATTTTTAAAACTCGTAATGTATTATCCGTATTAGTTAAATCTTCTATAACTTCACCCATCATTCTACAAGGCCCACACCAATCTGCATAAAAGTCTACAAGACATTTTTCTTTTGTAAGAGATTCAAACTCTTCTTCTTTTTCTAAATATTTAATCATAAAATTATCCTTTCTTTTATTCGTTTTCTTTATATTTTGCCAAGACTTCTTCGACATTTTCGATATTTAATTTTCCAGAATTAACTAAAGATTCTGCATTATTTACATCGATAACTTTATACTTTAAAAGTACGTCTAATGCTTGCAAATTTACATAGTTTCTATCCGAACTATCTTTATATTCCTCAGCTAAATCATAAATTTCCCTAACAGAATTTTGAATAGGTTCAGCTTGTTTTGATAGTATCGGAGTATTTTTCAAAATTATATTGCCATATTTACTTTCGACTATATATGATCTTGAAAACTCGAATTGACTACATATGAATAAAAGTACGAATGTAACAAATACACCTTCAATAAATCCTACTACTAATCCCAATATTTTAGAAGGTATTTCCAAAATTATCGTAATTTTTAATATAGTTTCTAATAAATTGGATACTGTTAAAATAATTCTATAAATCGCGAGGAGTACAGCAGCAACTATTAAAAATGAAATCAATTCGTAAACAATGATGTTTAATACACTTATACCAGAAAGCATTCCTGTAAATTTAAAAAATGGTAAATTTTCATATAAAAATACCGAAAGTGGATTTTTTAAAATAAATGCTAACACTATTACTGCGAAACCACCAATAAATGTGACTAATTCTTTTATTGCACCATTAGAAAATCCTTTTATTACATATATTATCAAAAGCAAAATAATCAAAATATCTACTACATTCATAAAAACACCAACCCTATATAAATTATATTACATTACACACTTTAAAACAATCGTTTTTATTAACATTTGACAAACGATGAATTCATATATATTATTATATTGTACGAAATGGGGAATATTATGAAAATTAATTCTGCTTTAGGAAATTTAGCCGAATGGTATGAAATTGCTTTGCCTATTTTATCTCATCCTGAATACCAAAAAAGAAAATTGTTTCGTCATCATGGAGATATAAGTGTATTCGATCACTGTATAAATGTATCAAAAAAATCATATTATTTGGCCAAAAGATTTAATATGGATTATAAAAGTGCTACAATTGCTGGTCTTTTACACGATTTTTATGAAACTCCTTGGCAAGATATAAAAATAGATCAGCCCATTTTAAAAATGCATGCATTTACGCATGCAGAAAATGCTCTTATAAATAGTCAAAAATATTTTAAAGAATTATTGAATCCCGTAATAGAAGATTCCATTTTAAGACATATGTATCCGTTAAATAAGATAAAACCTAAATATAAAGAAGGATATTTACTTACACTAGTTGATAAATATGTCAGTTTAGAAATATTTAAAGAGCCAGAAGTTATTATTAAAACATTTGGCTTTATGAGGAGCCGTTAAATATGTTAGAAGTTTGTAAACTGTTTTTATGTTTTTTAGTATTTTCTTTTGCAGGTTGGTGTTTAGAAGTTTCATACGGATACTTCGAACTCAAGAAATTTGTAAACAGAGGATTTTTAATCGGACCCATATGTCCATGTTATGGAATAGGTTGTATGTTACTTGCACTACTTTTAAATGGATATAGAAACGATCCTATTGTACTTTTTATAATGTCTGTATTTATATGTTCCGTCTTAGAATACTTTACAAGCTATATATTAGAAAAACTTTTTAATGCAAGATGGTGGGATTATAGCGATAAAAAATATAATTTAAACGGCAGGATATGCTTAGAAACTTTAATTCCTTTCGGAGTTTTAGGATTATTAGTCGTATATTTATTATTTCCATTTGTTCATAATATAATAAATCTTATTCCCAATACTTTAATATACATTATTTCAGCAATATTATTTCTAATTCTTATATTTGATATAATATTATCGCTCGATATAATAGTAGAATTTAAAAAAACAGCATCAAAAATAGCAAAAGATAATACAGAAGAAATAGCAAAATTTGTAAAGGAAACGTTTGCCAAAAATTCTCGCTTTGCCAAAAGGCTTATGGATTCATTTCCAAATTTTAGACTCACTATAAAAAAATTTGCTGATATAGTTAAAAAAAATGAAAAATAAAAGTTAGAAATAATGAACTAGTCAAGTAAAAGTAGACAGTTTAAAAAAATTAGAACCCTGATTCTATTTTATATCGAATTGGGGTTTTGTAATTTAAAGCATAAGAAGGTCTTTCGTTATTATAATAATGAATATATTTC
>CALVPA010000044.1 GCA_944350395.1 uncultured Bacilli bacterium | reverse complement strand
AACTTAAACAACCTGGTAGCGATAGATCGTTGTATTCACAGTAAGCCGTTTATAACTTTAAAAGATAAAAAGGCTCTCACAATTCAACTAGATATGAAAAGTACTAGAGACTGCGTAGATGGAACAGTTGTAGTTGCATCGATCATAAAAGAAGTTAGAAAAAATTATTATCTTGCAAGAGTGAACACCATCATAGGCCACAAGGACGATGCAGGAGTCGACATACTGACTATAGCCTATAAGCACGAAATATATCCGGACTTCAGCAATAAGACTATGAAAGAGATAGAATCTATTCCAAACGAAGTAAATCCTAAAGAATTAGAAGGTAGAACGGATTTAACTGGTAAAGTCATCTTTACTATAGATGGAGCAGATACAAAAGATATAGACGATGCTATAAGTCTAGAAATGAAGGGCGATAATTATCTATTAGGAGTACATATAGCCGATGTCAGTTATTATGTCAAAGAAGGTACCGCACTATATGAAGATGCGTTAGAAAGAGGAACAAGCTCTTATCTAGCAGATACAGTAATTCCGATGCTACCACATAAACTTTCGAATGGAATATGTTCTTTAAATGAAGGTGTCATTAGGTTAACTGAGTCTTGTGTAATGGAAATCGATAAGAAGGGAAAAATAGTCGATTATGACATATTTCCAAGTTACATAAAATCTAGGAAAAAGATGATTTATAAAGACGTAAATGAGATTATAATGAGAAATAATGTTCCGGAAGGTTACGAAGATTTTGCAGATATTCTCGTAAAGATGAATGAACTAGCACATATCTTGAGAAAAGAGAAAGTATCTAGAGGATATATCGACTTCGATTTAGACGAAGCTAAAATCATATGCGACGAAAATGGAAGAGCAGTAGATATTCAAAGGCGAATAAGAGAAGATGGAGAAAAGATGATCGAAGACTTCATGATTGCCGCAAATGAAACTGTTGCAACGGAAATATACAATATGGATCTACCATTCATATATCGCGTTCACGATATTCCAAACAGCGAAAAAATTGACGATTTTATGAAATTAGTATCTATATTAGGTTACCAAATAACTGGTAAAGTTCACGATATTACACCTCTTGCTATGCAAAATATTCTCTCTCAACTGAAAGGTAAGCCCGAATACGAAATGCTTTCTTCTAGTCTTTTAAGAAGCATGAAAAAAGCTAAATATCAAAGGGAAAACATCGGACACTTTGGTTTAGCGAGCAAGTGTTATACACACTTCACTAGTCCGATAAGGAGATTCCCAGATTTAACTGTACATAGACTGCTTAAAACATATTTATTCGAGCATAAACTAGATTCTAATACAATCGATGCATTAGAGCCAAAACTAGAATACATTGCGACACTTTCTAGCGATAGAGAATTAAAAGCGGTAGAAGCTGAAAGAGAAGTAGACGATATGAAAATGGCCGAATATATGGAAGGACACATTGGCGAAGTGTATGATGGAAAAATTTCTGGTCTTACAAACTTTGGCATGTTCGTTGAACTAGATAACTTAGTAGAGGGACTAGTTCACATAAGCTCTTTGAAAGGTGACTACTACGAATATAATAGTGACATAATGGCCATAGTCGGGCAGTCTAAGAAAAAGATGTACCGAATGGGAGAAAAAGTTAGAATAAAAGTGGTTGGAGCAAATAAACAGAATAAGACGATCGATTTTGAATTAGTCGGAGATGATAAAAATGGAGATAAACAACAGGAAAGCACGCTATAATTATTTTATCGAAAAAGAAATAGAAGCGGGTATAGTTTTAACTGGGACTGAGATAAAGTCTATAAGGCGTGGTAGTGCCAATTTTAATGATGCATATATTACAATTAAAAATGGAGAAGCATTTGTAGTAAACATGTACATTGCAAAGTATGATGAAGGAAACAGATTTAACCATGATGAGAGAAGAACTAGAAAGTTACTACTTCATAAAAATGAAATAAATCGACTTTTTAGTGAGGTTAGTAAATCCGGATATACATTAGTACCGATTAAACTCTATTTTAAGGGAAATAATGCAAAAGTTACAATAGGACTAGCTAAAGGAAAAAAACTATATGATAAAAGAGAAACAATAAAAAAACGTGACTTAGAAAGAGAAGCTAGAATTCGTTTTAATTAAATTTGTGAAAGCATTTAAAATATGATATAATGTAAATGCTCTCGGGGCCGTATATGGTTTCGACAGAGTACCAATTTGGTCTAATTGCAAGTAGACGTCCATCTTTAAAGGACAAATTAAATATTAAATGACAAAACTAATAGTGCCTATGGCACACAAGCACTTGCTTTTGCCTAATATAGGATAGAGTGCATTCCACTTTAAGGTTATCTAGGCTTTAAAGTTTGGGATTTATATTTTACTAGAATATATCGCACTGTTTGCTTAGGATAGTACGATGAATTAAACTAAGTTATACTTCTAAGTGGTATGTTAAGAGACCTTACTTAGTAGCGAATACTTATCTCTTACTAAACTTGTAGACGTTATTCTGAATGTACTTTGGACAGCGGTTCAAGTCCGCTCGGCTCCACCATAAAAAAAATAAACCAATTATTTTGGATTTTATATAGAAATTAACATTGTTAATTTTTTTTATTTAAATTTTATATTAATTTTCACTCATAATATGTTAAAATTATTACGAGGTATAAGATATGGAAAAAGTATATAACAAACTAGTTAGAGATAATATTCCGGATATAATAAGAACAAATGGCGAAGAACCATGTATTAGAGTTCTCGATGAAATTGAATATAAATCCGAACTTGAAAAAAAGTTAAAAGAAGAGTATTTGGAAGTAATTTCATCTAGTGGTAAAGAAAGAATAGAAGAACTTGCCGATATGATAGAAGTTATAAAATATTTGGGTAAACTAGAAAATGTCACTTTGGACGAGATAATATCTATTGCAGGTGAAAAAAGTTTAAAAAAGGGAGCTTTTGAAAAGAAAATATTTTTAGAGAAAGTTATCTAAAAAAATCCAAATAAAAACTGTTGAAATCTAAAACGTTTTCAACAGTTTTTTATTAATTCATTTTCTTTTCAGTAGATATAGAACCCTTTGATTCATATAAGCCATTAGGAAGCTCAGATAATTCCGTTAAATCAGGTGATAACTTTTCAAATAATTCTTCGCTAATCGCACTAGTGTTAATGGCGATAAATAAATTATCTGGTAAAATTTTTCCTTTAATTATAGCTGATAATTTAAATCCATCTGGAGTAGAAGATAAAGTATAAAATTCATTGCCTAAACATTTAAGCTCTTGTTTAGATAGAGTTCCATATACATTTCCAGATAGAGGTAATAAAGTTACAATTCTTCCATTACCGATGCCATTATTAAAGCTTCTCTTTGGTCTTATAATTCTTTTTATACCCTTTACTTCTAACTCTTCCAATACACTAGAATATTTTTCTTTAAATTCTAAAGAAGCATTAGATACATCATAGAATAAGATGTCTTCAGGATCTCTCTTACGACCATAACTTTCTTTTATAGTGCCATCATTTAAGAGTTCATACATAGGAAAATTCTTAAATTCTTCTCCTAAATTGCCTTTTACATTATCTACTCTTATTATATCAAAAAATTGTAATGCACCACTATTTTCCATAATTTTCCTCCCTAATTAGACTATAACACACTAATCCCTGTATTGTTCAATAAATTTAGCATGACTTTACGAGTTTTATGTAAAATAGTGGGAATTTTAAAAAAAATTATTGCTAAATTTAAAAATTTAATTTTCATTATAATTTCACATTTATGCTATAATATCATTTATGAAAAGAGGCAGTGTATGAAAATTTTAGTAGTAGATGACGAAGAACTAATAAGAAGTGTAGTGAGAGAATATGCAGAATTAGAGGGATATAAAGTCGATGAGGCAGAGAATGGACTAGAAGCAATAGATAAGTGTAGAGAGAATAGTTATGATTTAATTATTATGGATATAATGATGCCAAAATTAGATGGGTATCAAGCAGTCAAAGAAATAAATAAAGATAAAAGTATTCCAGTCCTCATGTTAAGCGCTAGAGGAGAAGAATACGATAAACTTTTAGGCTTTGATCTCGGAATAGATGATTATGTACAAAAACCATTTAGCCCAAAGGAATTGATTGCGCGAGTAAAAGCAATTTTAAAAAGAGTAAATAAACTAAATAAAAAGATTACAATCGGAGATTTAACTATAGATGACGATGCTAGAGAAGTATTAATTAATGGAGAAAAAGCTGTGTTAACTCTCAAAGAATATGAACTACTAAAATATTTAATCGAAAATAAAAATATAGCTGTTTCGCGAGAACAACTCTTAAATAACATTTGGGGTTACGATTTCTATGGAGACGATAGAACAGTCGATACTCATATAAAGACTTTGAGGAGCAAAATAGGTAAATTTAAGAAAAATATTGTAACTTTAAGAGGGGTCGGATATAAATTTGAATATAAAGAATAATAAAAAATCTTTAATGTTTAAAACAATGACTACACTTATTTTCTATAGTGCTATCATTTTACTTTTATTATACCTTTTTCAAATAGTATTTTTAAACTATTATTATGAAAAACATAAGATAAATCAAGTTAGCAATATTTCGTCTAATCTCGAAAAAAATATTGCCGATTTAGGTGTATATTTTGAAAAAGTGAGTCTAGAAAATGACGTGTGTATAGAATATATAACAGATTCTGGAAATATCCTATACAACGAAAATATTAAAGGATGCATATTAGGCAATCCTAATGAAAAAATATTTTCACTAATGGATAGCATGTTCTCATCCGATAAGCAAACTATTTTTTACAAAATTACAAACCCTCTGTACGATACAAAGACACTTTTATTTGGGATGAGACTTGAAAACGGCAATTATGTATTTATAAATAGTCAGTTAGAGAGTTTAGATAACACAACGATATTTATTAAAAATCAATTAATATATCTAATCTTAATAGTCATATTATTAGCAATTATCATATCATATTTTGTGTCGACATCGATTACTAAACCTATCGTCGAAATAACTAAAAAGGCACAAAAACTCGGTAATGGAAATTTCGATGTTGTATTCCAAAGCAGTAATATAAGTGAAATAAACGAACTCAGTGAAACATTAAATTATGCTAAAAACGAACTAATCAAGACAGATGATTATAGAAGAGACTTAATGGCTAACGTAAGTCATGATTTAAAAACACCACTTACACTCATAAAGTCATACGCCGAAATGGTAAGAGATATAACTTATAAGGATGATACAAAAAGAAATGAACACTTAAATGTTATAATCAATGAGACAGATAGACTAAACAATTTAGTAAACGACATACTTATGCTTTCTAAACTCGAATCTAATGCGGAAGAACTAAAAATAGAAGAATACGATTTGATTGAACAAATTAAAGAGATTATATCTAAATTCGAGATACTTAGATTAACAGAAAACTATAATTTCATTCTAAATTCTTCAGATAAATTTTTAGTAAAAGCTGACAGAAATAAAATTAGTCAAGTAATATACAATCTCGTAAATAACGCTATAAATTATACCGGAGATGACATGACTGTATATATAAATGTAAATAAAGTTAAAGGTGGATGTAAAGTAGAAATTGTAGATACTGGTAAAGGTATAGATGAAGAGACGATAAAACACATATGGGATCGATATTATAAGACAGAAAAAAATCACCGCAGAACCAAAGTCGGAACGGGATTAGGATTATCAATAGTAAGAGAAATATTGGAATCCCACGGATTTAAATATGGTGTTAAAAGTACTATTGGAAAAGGAACGGATTTCTATTTTGTGATAAAAAGCAAATAATATTATTGCTTTTTTAAATTCTATCTGATAAAATGATAACGTAAGATAAGGAGGCCATGTTATGGATGGTAGAAGTAATGGAAATGGAAATACAGTATTATTAACAGTTATTGGAATAGCTACTCTTTTAGTAGCATTAGTCGGAGCAACATTTGCATACTTTACTGCGACTGTAAACAACTCTCAAGCGCAGAGCGTATCGGTAACGACAGCTGCACCAGTTGGACTTGAGTATGTAGGTCAGGAATTAAGTCTATTAAATGCAATTCCAGGAAATTCTGGAGAAGCAGAATTTACCGTTAATAACCCCCGTAGTAGTTCTACAGCTCAAACTTATGATCTAGATTTAATTATCGATCAAAATACTTTTAATACGACTGAAGGAGACGATCAGTTAGAGATAACTATTACTGGTGAGGGCACAACAGATGTAAGTATACAAGGTGGTACATATAACGTTACTGATGGCACAACAACAGCATCTGCCGGCAAAAGTTTCGACGTAGTAACTGCTCAACGTATCGAAGTTGGCGAAACTCAGACATATACATTTACTATCAATTTTAAAGAACTAGATATACCACAAGATAGTAACCAAAATCAGAACTTTAAAGCTCATGTTGCTATCTCTAATCCGGTCAGTGTTAAATAAAGAGTCATTTTTATGACTTTTTTTATTGCAATTTTAATGATACTTTGCTAAAATGTTTATAGTAAAGAGATAGAATAGAAATGGAAAACGATAGTAACAGTAATGGTAATACGATTTTATTGACTGTAATGGGAGTG
>CALVPA010000043.1 GCA_944350395.1 uncultured Bacilli bacterium | reverse complement strand
ATAAGGTCCACCTGGATAATAAGGTGGTCTATAAGGTGGTACTGGATTAACGAATACAGGTCTAGGTCTAGATAATCCTACGATTGCTGCACCACCTAATCCTCCAAGTAAGAAAGGTGCCCAGAAGTATCTGTCATTATCGCGTGTATAGTAATAATCGTAATAATTTTTCATAAAAGCAACTCCTTCAATTATAAAATATGAAAGAGTTATCTAATTTGTTAATCGGTATATAATCTATAGATAGATATACTAGGTCTACTAAACAATCTAACTTTATATTTAGATGTTCCAAGCCCACCTGATACGTATAATTCCATACCGTTGATATCATATTTATCACTGTAATATTTTGTAGCTCCTGGTATATGATAGTAATCTCTAATGTATGGTATATTTAACTCTGAATTGTGTGAGTGACCAGATAACATGAGTGATATGTTATATTTGCTCACCAAATCTGCTGTATCAGGCTCATGTGCAAGTAGAATTCTATAAGTAGCCATGGATGTCGTATCTTCGTCATCACTTGGATATGCAAAAGTACTATCGAAATTTTGGCTGCCAGCATTTAAGGAATCTAAACCATATAACACTATAGGAACTAAACCTTTATAGTAAATTAGTTCATAGGAATTAGTTATATCTTTAAAACCAGATTCGCTTGTAACTCTCTCGTATAGGTCGCTCTTGCAGTCATCATCACCGCGGACAGAATATTTACCTATTAGAGGATCTATACTGCTTAGCTTTTCTATTAGAGTCTTTTCTTCTTTACTATTTAGTGAGTAACTATTAGATACTATATCTCCAGTGAATACTACTATGTCTGGTTTTAAATCATTTATGTTTTTAACGAGATTATCTAAGTCATCTATAAAAAAAGTAGAACCGATTTCTAAATCGCTAAATTGTACTATCGAAAAGCCATCAAAACTCGATGGTATATTTTCATTTATAATGTTATATTCTTTTATCTTTAGACCAGTCGTACCGATATATCTAGCATATATATAAATAAGTGCAATTACAAGAAACAAAAATAACAGTTTCGATATAAGCGGTCGTTTTGCTTTTTTTACAGTTTCTAAAGTTTCACTAACAGTTTCCTTTTTATCTTTTTCTTTTTTCATTTAAATCCTCCTAAATTCCAAAGAGTATTATCGCTATCGTAAGTGTATTGTGAAGAGAATGCGCAAATATACTAGAATAAATGTTTTTAGTATCGTAATAAATAGCCCCAAATGCTATTCCTAAACAAGAGTAAGGTATTATATAAAATAGATCTCTTACCGTTTCTAAACTAAGTATGACGTGCATAGAGCCAAAAATGATACCAGTTACAATGATATAGGCCTTTCTATTTTTAAATACATCGGAAAAATTAAGTCTAAACAGCAATTCTTCTATAAACGGACCTATCAAACACATCGATATTATAGAGTAGAGAGGATACATATTTAAAATTTCTCTATTCGATTCTTCATTTGGCGCAATGCCCTTTATAAATAATAAAGTAATTATTAGATTTGTTATAATCATAAAAACGAATCCCATAAACCAGTACTTTATAGATATTGAAATATTTTTTTTATAATTTTTCTTAAAATTATTGAATTCATTAATCATCTTTTTTCTCATTATCGAGTAAATGATTAATAGTATAAATATGTTTTCTAAAACTAAAATAACATTTTCTAATAAAAGATTGTCAGTTTTTATAAAGTAACTGATTAGACTTATGAGTACATTTAAAAACAGATATAAAAAAATAAATCCAATCGATTTTATAAAATTTTTAACATTCACTTTATATCACCTTTTTTATTTTATCATATAAATCGATTTTTTGCTTTAAAAAAATACATTGTTATGCTATAATGTTTAATAGAGTAGGCGGTGCTAGATGAAATATTGTAATTATTTTGTAATATTTATATCGCTTTTAATATTCGACATTATGGGCGTAAATGCACTTTCTTGTTCCAATTCTGTATCTAAAGATTTAGGACAAATTGCTTCTTATGTAAAAGCGAGTTATGAAGTTATAGACAAGAGTGAAACTAAAGAGATAAAAGTAAACGATGATACGACGAGTTTTACTATTCCTAATTTTGAATTTGAAATATCGATTTATAATATTACGGACGATATCTATGTAACTGTCGATGCCGATGTCTATAAAAACTCTATTACAATTACTAACGAGGATACCGAAGATGGCACTTATACATTTACAAATAGAGATTTTGGCAAAATATATAATTATACGATAAAGATAAATTCAGCAAACGAAGATTGTTATGGTCAAACAATTAGAACTATTAATCTAACAAAACCAAAATATAATGCATATAGCGAATATACATTTTGTCAAAACTCATCTTTATATTATTGTCAAAAGTTTACAGCCAAAGAATTAGGAATTAAAGATGCAGATGATTTTTTAGAAAAAATAAAAGTTAATAATGAAAATAATAATCCAAATAAAGATGAAAATGATGCAATTGAAGAAATCACTAATCTTTTTAAGAAAAACTGGAAAATGTATTTATTGATATTTATAGTCATAATCGCTATCACTATATCCATCATAGTAATCATTAAAAAACGCAACAAGAACAAGGGGTGGAGATTATGAGCAAAGTATTACAACTTTTAGTCACAATTATTTTTTCTTCTACGTTTATATTAAATGTTAATGCTGAATGCTCTTATGAAGAGATAAATAGCTTACAAACTCAACTTGATAACTTTACTTTTGATTTAACTTATGCTGATGATTACATAGATATGAATGGAGACTTTCAGGAAGGTTATTTTAGAATTTCAACTAATAGTTTACCAGAAAGTTTTACCGTTTCTTTTAGCAATCAATATAATCTCTACGAAATAAGTAACGGGGAAACACTTACTTTAAATGGTGGAGTATATAATGTAGAATTTTATAATTCTATGTGTGAAGGTCCTATAAAATCATATGAATTAAAAATACCTTATTATAAACAATATTGCGAGTTAAATGACAGCTGTGAAGATGATATATGGTTTGATGGAACTTATGAAAATAAAGCGGAAAATCAAAATAAAAAAGATGAAAAAAAAGTCAATGTTAGGTTAGTCATTGTATTAATATCATTAATCATAATTATAGTAGTAGCTATTATTATTTTGATAGTAAGAAGGAGGCGAATAAAATGAAAAAAATTTGCTCTCTGATTTTACTTTCTTTTATCTTTCTACAAGTTAGTGAAGTTAAAGCCATAGAGCTTGGAACACCATATAAAAGTTCGATTACTGGATTAAATTATTATTGGGGAATAGATTCAGCAGATTCTAATAAAGGATCGAGTGTTTGTTCAACATCCAATTCTTATTACAATCCTATAGAACTTGTGGATACTGGATATAAAGACACATCATCTAAAGGCATAGTTTACGACATAACATATATCGATATAGAAGACAATAGACTTTCTATTTACGGATGGGCTTTTAATAAAGGTGTAGACAACGATCTTGGCGGTAAAACTACATCTAGTAAGGCCGATGATACATCCATAACTTTTGTTTTAGCTAAATCAGAAAGTTCGATAGAAGCTAACACTCCATATATTTTCGATATTGCTTATGCAGATCCTTCTATGACTGATGTTGCAAGCTTAACTTCTGGACTACATTATTATGATTTGACTTATTGGAACTGTACTCGTACTTCGAGAGATCAGTATAAGGATTACAATGGAAATGTTAGTGGTGGAATGTGTATAACAGGCGCTACTCACACTTTACAGGGTGGTTTTAAAGCTACATTAGATTTGAGTAAAGATATTCCAGATGGAACTTATACAATTTTTATGAAAGTTGATTCTCCTTCTACAACTAGTGAAGATGCAAAGTGGCAAGCAATCGCTGCATCTACTTTAGTGGCATCTGATAATATAAATAATTATAATAACTCTAATACTTCAATTAGTATATCGGGTCTTAGCAATCAAGCAAAAGTAGTTGCTAGCAACGGTAGATTAATGGGAAGCAATGGTTTGTTCTGTAGTTCGCCTGCTTCTGAAGCAAATAAGTCTAAAACTTATTATAAGACAGGTGTTAGTTATACTGTTTTAGGTAGAGAAGCACTTGCATGTAGAGGAAATTGTGACAACTACGCATATTATCAAAGCTTATACAAACTTCAGACTTCTAGTTTATCAACTAGTGGAACAGTAACAAACGGAACAGGTTGGGAAGCTTATGCGCCAGCAACGTGGTTACAGTTTAACGGAAAAATAACTATAACGATTGGCAATACTAAAGTTGAAACTCCAACAGTTTGTGAAGGAAAAGATGTTTATACGAATTATTATTTGTTTTTAGCTACTGTCAATGAAAATACAACTCAAATGAGGAATGCAGCAAAAAGTTCTAAATTTAATGACAGTTTGATATTTAAACAATTAGGCATAGAATCTTTAAGTAATATAGAGTATACATCGGCTGTATATCCAATAACCGCCGCTAATGTAAAGGAATTTTATAATTGGTATATAAAAGCAGCTTCCACTAATGATAGATATTATCGAGAAGGAAATAATTTCTATATTACTCATACTAACTTCTGTAGTGTTGACGAAAGCGGTAATGAAGTTACTTGTTATGATACAGCAACTGGTTGTAAACTGGATGAAAATGGTAATCTTACATCAGATTGTAATCATGGAAGTATGGATGCTACGAATGGCAAACTTAGTCTTACAGCATATTTGAATGCCACTGTACCATCGACTTCTTTGACTATTAATAAACAAGCCAATGATACCAATAATGGATTTCAATTTAGCATTAATAGAACTTTTGATGCATTTCCAGGTGGAAGATATAAATTGACTGATATCAAATCAAAAGCAATTAAAATAGATGATGCATATTTAAACCCTGCAGTTTATCAAATCACTTATTGTTTAAGTGATACACCAGTTTGCGAAGACGATGTAGTATCTGCTGTATGTGAACCGGATGATACTGGAACTACCGCAGTCTTTCATGAAAATAACGATTTAAAGACATGTACTTTGCCGAAAGGAACGAGTTCAGGATTTACTATTATAGAAGCTGATGAAACTCAAAATGCTGCCGGAAAAAGCTACTGTGAAGTTGCTTGTAAAGAAAACATAGATATCGAATTGCCCGGAGAAAAATATGTTGCTGCAGGACAGTATTTTGTATTAGATAAATATACACCAAAAATTTCAGCAAATAGAACTTGTGTGACATCAGAAGTAGATTATTCGTCATTTGATGCAGATTTGAAAAGTTATGAAGATGAAGATAACCTACCTAGAAAGTATAATAATTATCAAGACTATTTGGATATTTACCAAACCTTATCAGGAGAAATAACTGCAAGCGGAACAGATACATGT
>CALVPA010000042.1 GCA_944350395.1 uncultured Bacilli bacterium | reverse complement strand
TTAACTACTAGTTATAAAGAGAATACTACTATGGATTTTGTACGCATAAAAATTGGTAACATGACTGTCATAGATTCACCTGGGTTTGTAATAGATAACTTTGAATTAGATAAGAATACTAACATAGATAGTGAGATTAGACCTATTACTTACCAAAATAATGCACCTTGTACGTACAATTTAGGCGGTCTATTCGACATAAAGATAGATAGCAGTAAGAGTGCTGTGTTCTATTTCAGCAAGCATGTAGAGATAAAAAGGCTCTACAATAAAGAGATGATAGGGTTTACTTTTAAAGTTAAGGGGAACTCCGATATAGTGATTTGTGGACTAGGATTTATAAAGATCACCACGGATGCGAGTGTTACGGTTCCAGGAGACTTGATGAAGTATATAAATATTAGACCAAGTATAGTCGGTGGAAAATATGAGTAAGATTAAAGTAATGGGGGAAAATCTTGCGAATAAGATAGCTGCAGGAGAGGTTATAGAAAGAGTATCAAGTGTCGTTAAAGAACTCGTAGAAAACTCGATAGATGCGAAGAGTACAAATATAAAAATAGAGCTCAAAGATGCTGGTAAGAAGAGTATTAAAGTAGTCGACGATGGAATAGGTATGGACGAAAATGATGCAGTTCTATGTTTTCAAAGACATGCGACTAGTAAGATATATAAAGATGACGATCTATTTTTTATAAATACGCTCGGATTTAGAGGTGAAGCTCTACCTTCAATCGCATCAGTAAGCGATGTAATACTTAACACTTGTAATGGGACTACGTCTACCATGGTGCACATAAAGGGCGGAGAAATAATTGAAAAAGGTGCTTGTGATGCAAGAACAGGTACTAGCATGGAAGTCACTAATCTATTTTATAATACACCCGCAAGACTTAAATATCTAAAGAGTGAAAATTCTGAACTAGCAAATGTCATCCAGTACATAGAGAAGCTAGCTCTTGCTAATCCTAAGATAAGTTTTACACTCACGAATAACGGATACCAAATAGTGCGCACGAGTGGAAGTGGTAATGTTCTCAAAGTAATTCACGAAATATACGGGTTAGAAGTTAGCACTAATATGCTCGAGATAAAAGGAAGCAACGACGACTATGACATATACGGTTATGTGAGTAAACCATCAGTACTTAGAAGTAACAGAAATCACATGCACATAATAGTAAACGGAAGAACAATAAAAAATGCCGATATAAATAAGATGATAAACGAAGCGTATTACACCTATAAACCCGAAACACTCTATCCGATCGTGGTCATCTATATCGAGACAGATCCTACTTTAATCGATGTAAATATTCACCCAACTAAGCAGGATATAAAATTCAGTAAAGAAGATGAATTAAAAAAATTAATCGTGACATCGATAAAAGATGTATTATATAAATCTTTGCTAATACCGAATGTCAAAATTGCTAGTGAAGAGGATATTGAAGAGACCACTACAAAAAGTTTAGAAGATGCTCTTCCAGTAGAGTTTAAACATGCCGATAAATATCAAAACTATTCGACTAAGACGTTCACAGTGAGCGAAAGCGATGACAAAAGCGAGCAGACAGAGATAGATTTTAAGGGAACAGCTAAAAATGAAGAAGTAAAAAAGTTAGAACTATATCCCGTAGGAATTGCATTTGGAACTTATATAATTGCAGAAAACAAAGAGGGAATATACTTAATAGATCAGCACGCTGCACAAGAGAGAGTAAACTATGAAAAAGTGATAAAAGGGTTATTATCGAATAAATCTATAGACATGCTCGTACCGATTACGATAGAGTTATCTAGTAGTGATTATAAAACCGTTATAAATAACATCGAAGTACTAGAAAATATAGGATTTAAAATAGAAGAATTTGGTATAAATACGTTTAAAATAAATTCCCATCCGACTTGGATAAAAGAGGGTAGAGAGCAGGATACAATAAGGCGCATATTCGATGTGTTAATAAGCGAAGAGAAAAATTTTGACGTACTTAGATTTAACGATAAAGTCGCAGCTACGATAGCATGTAAGGCTAGCATAAAGGGTAATAGCAGAATTACTCTAGACGAAGCATCATTTCTTTTAAAAGAACTGGTCCTTTGTGACAACCCTTACAACTGTCCGCACGGTAGACCTACGATAATTAAATTTACAATATATGAACTCGAAAAGATGTTTAAGAGGGCGATGTAATATGAGAATTAAAAAGATACCTATGAATGGATATGATGCATATCTATATAAGACAAACAAATATACTACTATGCATATTACTTTTCTATTCGAACTAGAATATACCAAAGAAAATATATACAAATGCGATTTATTAGATGAATATTTGATGGGAACTAATAAGAAGTATAAGACTAGAAAAGAGATTTACGAAAATATAGAAAATAATTATGCAATGGGATTTTCTATAAATAACTATACAATAGGGAAAAAACTTTTTGTCGAAGTAAGATTTACTTTTTGCGATCCAGAATTAGTAAAAGATGAATATCTTACATCAGCACTTGAGTTTGCAAAAGATTTGCTATATCTACCTAACTTTGAAAATGAAAAATTAGATAAAGAAGTACTAAACAAATGTAAAAATAATATGATAGGCTCTATGGCCAATAGAATTACTGATCCAAAATATAAGGCTTTTTATGACTTTTGGAATCTGATACTTCCTAACACTTATATGACAATCGATAAGATAAGGACTAAAGAAGAGTATGAAAGTTTACTAAATAGTTTTAAAGATGAAGATTTAATACAAATGTATCACGAAATTTTAGATAAATCGTTTGTAGGATTGACTCTCATGGGTAATTTTAAAGATAAACATTTACAGAAAATTAAAGAATTGTTTACTTTTAAAACGGTTAAAAAGTTTGATAGAAAATTTGACACGCGATTGAAAATCAAAACCGATAAGAACTTTTTTAAAGAGAGCGATGCAGATATGAACGAATCTATAATATACGCTGTGTACGAATGCAAGCACTGCAGCGCTAAAAAGAAATATATTCATTTAGTCATAGATATGATCTTAAATTCTACCGGTAGAGTAATGCATAAAATACTTAGAGATGAACTGAAAATCGTGTATTCGTCTCAGAGTCAATTTTATAGTAGAGCAGGTTTTCTACTATTAAAGGCATCCATCGATAAAAACAGTTTAGACAAGTGTTTAGAAGGATTTGATAAAGTGATTGAGATGCTAAAGGACGAAGATTATGTAGATGAATTGCTTGTGAGCGTCAAAGAAAAAATAAATATGAGAGATTATATAAACGATGAGAATAAGTGGAATGTCATAGGAGATTTAGAAGATAGAGTCTATGGATTTAACATATCTAGGAAAAGAGAAAACAGATTAATAAACAGTTTAACTGCAAAAGAAGTAGTGGACGAAGTTAAAAAGTTAGAGAAAAAATTTACTTTCTTTTATGAGGGAGTGAAAGAATGAAAAAAGATTATATCGAAAAGACTCT
>CALVPA010000041.1 GCA_944350395.1 uncultured Bacilli bacterium | reverse complement strand
CGATCTTTATTTTTATAAGGATTTTTAGGATCTATTTTATCTACAAATAATATGCCGTCTAAATGGTCCATCTCGTGTTGAAATGCCACAGATAAATCTTCTCTGACTCTATAGGTATATAAATCTCCATTCTCATCATATGCTTCGATCTTGGCTCTCGCGAATCTAGGTACTATTCCATCTACAGGCCTATTTACTGATAAGCATCCTTCTCCTTCTTCGACGTAAATTAACTCCTCGCTGTGAGAAATCATTTTAGGATTAATAATGACATATTTGTCGAATTTTCCATCGCTTGTCTCATCACATATCACAAATATTCTTTTAGGAATTCCGAGTTGTATGAATGCTAACCCCATACCTGGACGAAGATGATACTTATTTTCGTATTCTTCAGTTTGACTCATCTCCAAGTATTTTAAAGCATCTTTTATCATTTTTTTATCTTCTTCGTTTAAAGGAAATGTAACTTCTTTGCTCTTTTTTCTAAGCATTTTATTGCGTTCATCTAAAATTTTTATATCAGGTAGCATTTTATTTCACCTCTTAACACAACAAGTATTTTAACAAAAATGTTGTAAAATTGCAAATTATGCTAACAAAATTAACAATAATATGGTAAACTTTAAATGGTGATAGTATGGCTAGCAAAAAAAAATTTAGACTTAAAAAAAAGTTTAGAAGACTTATTCTATATATTATCCTAATAGTTATTGCAGTTTCATTCGGAATAAATCGATATAAACTTTATAAATACCATCAAACTTACGAATATAAACTTTTAGAAGTGGGATATACTGAAGAGGTTGTAGATGATTTACAAGACAAACTCGATGATAAACAGATTTCAAAACTTATTGAAACGGATAAAATAGATTATATTACTGAAATAATAGATCAAAAATATTTTTTACAAAAGAATTTTGAGGCGTATTTAGAATATTATGAAGAGAATAGCAAGAAGAGTTTTGAAGATGTAATTGCAATAGTAAATGTAGGTGCGAATAAAGAGTGGTATACAGATACTAAAGATGCAGATACTTCTAAAGGTTATTTAATACTTGCGAATAAGTTTAATCTTTTAAGTGAAGACTTCGATGCGGGAAATATAAAAACGTTTTCAAGTACATATGCTTACGGGGAAGTTAGTGCAGAAGAAACTTGTTACTTTGCATTTATCGAAATGGCCGATGCTGCCAAAAAAGATGGTATTACTCTTATTTTGACTTCTGGCTATAGAACTTATGAAAAGCAAGAAACATTATATAACGACATGTTAAAAAGCAAAGGTCAAACTTACGCCGATGCATATGCTGCAAGGGCAGGAGCAAGTGAGCATGAAACCGGACTAGCTTTAGATATATTCTCTTATGGAGAAACTACCGATACTTTCGAGACAACAGATACTTATGCTTGGCTCATTGAGCACTGCGCTGAATACGGATTTATACTTAGATATCCTAATGATAAAGAATATTTAACTGGATATAAACCGGAGTCATGGCACTATAGATATGTCGGCGTTGAAACTGCTAAAAAGATAATGGAAGAGGGCATTACATTTGACGAATATTATGCCTATTATATCGATAAGTGAGTAGAGTAGAACATACATTAAAACCGATCTATAATGAGAAAAGTAAAGTCTTAATTTTAGGGTCTATGCCGAGCATAAAATCTAGAGAAAGTAGAAAGTATTACGGGAATAAAAACAATCGATTTTGGGGCATTTTAGAAGCTTTATATGGCGTTAAAATAGATGATTGGGAGAAATTTATTTTGGATAATCACTTAGCACTTTGGGATGTAATAGAAAGTTGCGATATAGAAAATTCTTCTGACAGTTCTATCAAAAATGTAAAGATAAACGATATAAAAATGTTAGTCGATAATAGCGAGATAGAGCACATATTTTTGCTCGGTAAACTTGCCTATAATTTATACGAAAAAAATATATATCCCGAATTAAAAGTAGATTATTCATATCTACCGAGTCCTTCTAGTGCTAATGCTTCTTATTCGTTTGAAAAGTTAGTAAACGAATATGAAATCATAAAAAAAATTTCACAGTAATTTGTGAAATTTTTATTTTTTAAATGGTGTTCGCGAAGAGATTCGAACTCTTGACCGTACGCTTAGAAGGCGTATGCTCTATCCAACTGAGCTACGCGAACATAACTCATAACAAATACAATTATATAATAAAAAGGCCGATTATTCAAGGCCTTTTAAGTCAAAAGTTACAATTTCTTTATCGTCAACACTATATAGTACTGATTCGACATCATAGTTATCTTTTATCGACAGATTTATCGCATAAGTTACTTCTTCTAATATGTCACCCTTAGTAACATCTGATAAAATTGCATTGTTAAAATCTAAATTTAGTTCTTTATCCAAAAATTCGTAGTTTTGAAGAGTAGTTTCACTATTTAAATAGCTCATCAAATTTGTCTCATATATGGGACTACTCGATAATTCCTTTATAATAATTTCTATCTTTTCGCTAGTGTCATTTGAGACTTTTGTCACAGGTACATAGTAGTAATAATCATCATTTTTTGCTAGATAATACATCGTAGTTTTAGTAGTACCTTTTATACTATTTATGTCGTACTTTTTATTTATTCCATATGATCTATCTATAGGATTTGGAAGCATTTCTTTAGAGTGTGGTAATTCGCTTAGTATTGTACCTTCCACTAAAATAGTGATATTGTCTATTTCCTCTAAACTAGTTAAAGTGTAAACTAAAGCTTCTATCATATGTACTTCTTTTTTTTCGCTTATAGTTAGTAATTCTTTGCTAAAATTTACTTTTAAATTTCCATCGTTCAAATCGCAACCCAATACTTTAGTGTTTTTTGGTAATATTGGTTTAAATCCGTTTGGTATAAGCTCTGCATCTGTTGTTCCTTCTGTCAAATATGATATGAGTTCTAAGGCTTTATCCGTTGTTTCTTCTTTCGCTAGAGATATGTTGACTCTAGATACATAGTCATTACTATCTAATAAGTATATTACATCACTTACAGAAGTGATAGTGTAGGTTGTAGAAGGACTAAGACTTTCTTTTTCAGGTTTATTTTTGGGGAATAAGTAGAGGATTAAAAGTATTAAAAGACAAAATGCTGCCAAACAAATTTTTTTAATAGAACTTCTTTTTAACATAACATACACCCTAAATAATATTATGTTTTATTGCATTAAAAAAGTATAAAAATGTATAACAATAAAAAGAAAAGACGAGACAAGTCTCGCCGATTTATATTAAACTTCTAGTATAAACTTTTAGAATTTAATCATACCCAATTTTGCTAATTCTATGACCGCTTGTGTTCTTCCTTTTACTCCAAGTTTTTGTATCGTATTAGAAATGTGATTTCTAACTGTTTTCTCACTTATTCCTAAAAAATTTGCAATTTCTTTAGTCGATTTATTTAGGATTAGTAAATCGAATACTTCTTGTTCTCTACTAGTAAGTATACTCTTTTTCATTAATGATTCACATCCTCTTCAATTTATTTTATGAAGGGGAATAGTATTTTGCTACTTAGATTGAAAACTAACAGTGATATACATATCTTTATCGAATTCTGCTTGGACAGTAGCGATTATTTTATTTGCTAGTTCGTACGAGTGATCTGTGCTGTCGATCACAATTTTTACGTTCGTACCATCAATCTTTACAAAATTCTCATAGTTAAAATCGTTCTTGATCAGTTTTTCTAAAGTTTCCTCTTTACCTTTGTTAGAATTGAGCTGTTTTAAAGCTTCATAAGCATCGCTCTTTTCTTCGACAGTACTAGTATCTGCAGTCAAAATTTCTTCAATGGCTGCGACTTCTTTCTCTAAAGATTCGTCTCTACTTACCCTTAAAGCTGTTATAGTAGATGATTCTTCTATCGTTACAGTAGCATCATCTTGGGTATCTACTTCGGCACTCACCAAACTCGTAACATCGTTATTAGGAAAAGAAATATAGTAGATAGACATCACCAAAATAATACTGAAAAGCGTTAAAAACCATAAATTTTTTTTCGTCAACATTTTAACCATTCCAATCTACTAAAATTATAGATTGGCTTAGTAGAAATTATTCCTAAATATTCTTTAAAGTTTTTAAAAATGTCTTTTTTTTATTTTTAAATTTATTTATGTTTATCTCCTTTGGATCGTAATCTCCTATGTCGTGTATATACTCATTAATCAAAGAAATCATGTATTCTTCGTCTATATCGATTCCTTCCAAATATAATACGGCATAGTCATTTAGACTAGTTCGTACGATTAATCCAGGATATAGTGATATTCCTTCTTTAGTAAAATCGACGAACTTATTTACGATATCAAAAAATGCATCGTGCAAATCATAAGAAGGGCACATAACTTTGATGAGACTTATTATAAGTTCTTTGTGTTCGACAAGTAAACTGTTAAATAGTATCTCATCTTTAATTTTTACTTTTTGCATTTTATTATCTATATTTAAATCAAGGGTTATCATAACTGTACCTCCATCAAGATAATATTACCATATTTAATATAAATTATCTCGTTTTTTTTAAAATTTACAAAGTTTTGTAAAAAATGCAACGTTTAGTGCATATTTTTTACAAGGTGATTAACAAATGGAAATAGAAATAATACTCCTAAAAGTAATAATATATAGTATTTTAGGCTATTATCTTGTAATGATATCTGACAAACTTACAAACAATGTATCATTTCACTTTTGTCAAGGAGTCATATGTCCTTCGTTTGGAGCCTTTGCCTTATTACAGATATTAAATACTTATAATAATGTATTATTTATATTTATTGCAAGTATTGCTTGGTATTATATTATTAGAGAAATATCTAAACTTATATATAAAGATTTGGTTTGCAGTATAAATTCTATAGAATTTGGATTAATCGGATTATTAAATTATTATATAATTGAACCTATATTAGACAATTTTATATTTTTTTCGACATATAACAGTTTTATATTTTTATTAGTTGTATCTATATTTTTTTATTTGCTAGATATAATTGTCTCACTTAGAATGCATATGTAAAATCCCTTTAAGGGATTTTTTTCTGGATGAGAAAACTACTCCCCTTTATGGAAAAATAAAAGTATAGAGGCAAAGAAAGGAGGTGCTAATGGGTTTAACATTAATAATTAAGATCATAAAATTCGTATTATTTTTCATTTAATTAAAGGAAGTGTCATTTATTTGAAAAAAAGAGAAATATATATACAAAAGGGTCCAAATTATTGTGGAGCATGTTCGATAGCAAGCATAGTAAGTCATTACGGCGGATATGTGCCTCTAGAAACCGTAATTACTGATACTCTAACCGATAAGTCTGGGACTAACGCATATGAAATCGTAAGAGTACTTAAGTCGTATGGAATAGATGCCTATGGTATGAAAATAAATTTAAATAGCTTACAGCATCTTCGCTTGCCTTTGATCGCACATACACGAAAAAATGGGTATGAACACTTTTTAGTGATATATGAATTCATAAAGGATAAAGTTATAACTATGGATCCAGAATTTGGAAAAAAAATATATTCTATAAAAGAGTTTAATTCTATCTATAATGGGGTAGTAATCGTATGTAATCCTAGTAGTAATGTAGCAAAATTTGAAAAAAAGTCTACCCTTAAAGATATGTTTAAAACATTATTAAAAAAGGAGAAAAAAAGTATATTGTTAGTTATTATTCTAAGTATATTTGTAATACTTTTTAGTATCTTTTCTAGTTTTTATATAAAGATAGGATTAAATTATAGTAATTTAAGTATATTATTATATTTATTTTTAGGAATAATAATCTTTAAATATATTATGGATTATGTGAGAATATATTATAGAAACATTCTTGGAATAAGGATAGATAGATATATAAACGAAGTATTTATTAAACATGTATTTTCTTTAAAACTTCAATATTTGAATAATAAAAGAGTAGGTGAAATGGCGAAAAAATTAAGCGACATTATCCTGATTAAAGAAGTATTTTTAAGAATTGTACTAGTAAATTCAATAGACATGTTATTAATTTTATTAGGATTAATAATGCTTTCTTTAATATCTATAAATCTGACTATTATACTAACGATAACCTTATTTTTATACTTTTTTATATCACTTATCGAAGTAAAGAAACTGAACAGATTAAATACATATAATCTTTGCGATCACAATGCTTATTATGGAAATTTAATAGAATATCTAGAAGGTATAGAGAGTATTAAAAATTTAAATAATGAAAAAGAGTTTATAGGTAGGCTTAACGATTCGTATGATAAATATTTATGCGATGTGAGCAGAATAGAAAAGTACTCTAATATATATGGTATATTTAAGAGGTTTATAAATGAAATAGGTTTTATCGTACTTTATACTATAGGTATAATTATGATAAAAAATAATTCTTTTACTCTTGTAGATCTACTCACTTTTAGTTCTTTGAGTTCACTTTTATTTTCTTCATTTGAAAATATAATTAATACCATGCCAGAGTTTATCAAATCTAAGTCTGTTTTTAGAACTACCAGTGAGTTTTTAGATGTTGACAAAGAAAGATGTGCGGAAGATCTAAATTTTATTTTTAAAGTGCTTAAAATAAATAATGTGAATTATTCTTATGATTATTATAAAGATACTCTTAAAAATCTTAATCTATCTATCAATAACGGTGAAAAGATACTATTAAATGGTCCATCTGGAATAGGTAAAAGTACACTTGCAAAATGCGTTAGTGGATGTATTGATGGATATACTGGAAATATATTCATTAATAGTTATAATTTAAACGAAATCTCTTTATGTTCATTAAGAAAACATGTGATATACATCGGGCAAAACGAAAAAATATTTAGTACAAACATTAAAGATAATATTTGTATGGGATATAAAAGCGGAGAAGAATTAGGCAAAGTTACGAGACTAGCACGGTTAGATGATGTGATAAATAAAAAGGTAGATAAGGAAAATACACCTATATTAGAAGGTGGAACAAATTTATCGGGTGGCGAAAAAGCACGAATATTTTTAGCAAGAGCCATTTATAGAAAGCCAGATATTTTAATAATAGATGAAACACTATCTAGCATTGATGAAGTTATGGAAGATGCTATAATAAAAGATCTATTGGCCTTAGATGATTTGACACTTATATATATTACTCATAGAAATAAATCACACTTGTTCAAAAAAATATTGTCTTTTAGAAAGGAAGGTATAGATGAAATTACAAAATAATGAATTATTCGATATAAGAGGTGGAGCGATAGGAGGCTGGATTTATGGAGTATTAGCTGGCTTAGCAGGCTTAATCACACTTGCTGTAGGAATAATCGATGGATATATGAATCCACAAAAGTGCAATAATTAAGGAGGTATTATGGTTAAATTAAAAGATGAAGAATTATATGTATGTATAGGAGGAGCAAGCATATCTAGTTCTCTATTAAATTCGATAGCGAGGCTTATTACTACAATATTAGATTTAGGCCGTACTATAGGCTCATCTTTATATAGATATAAAAACAACGATTATTGTCGTTAAAATTATCTTGTTCAAAAAAATATTAGGTGCTATAATTAGTATGCACTTTTTAGAAAGATGGAATGATAAAGATAATGGAAGCACTCGATTACCTCAGAAAAATAGAAAGAGAAGGGTACGAAGCATATATCGTCGGAGGTTATGTAAGAGATAAACTTTTAGGTAAATCGACGACAGATGTGGATATTACTACAAATGCAACTCCTAAAGAAGTTGCCAAAATATTCGATTTGCCTTCATTAGGTGAATTAGGTTGTGTAAATATCAAATGTTCAGACATAAATGTCGACATTACGACATATAGAAAAGAGAGTAAGTATTTAAAACATCGGCCAAATATTGTTACTTATGTGGATGATTTGCTTACTGATTTAAAGAGAAGGGATTTTACTATCAATACGATATGTATGGATAGTAATGGAGAGATCATAGATCTTTTGAACGGCAAGAAAGATTTAGAAAATAAAGTACTAAAAGTGGTCGGTAATGTGAAAAAAAAGTTTACAGAAGATCCTCTCAGAATGTTAAGAGCATTAAGACTCAGTATAATATATGATTTAGAGATAAACGAGTCAGAACTTATCTTTATACTTAACAACAAGGAATTATTTAAAAGTATTTCTTATGAAAGAAAAAAACAAGAATTGGGTAAAATTCTCGTAAGTACTAACTGCATTAAAGGATTAAATCTATTAAAGACGCTTGGGCTATTAGAATATTTAGACATCGACTTCGACGAAAATATAGTTTATGTAGAAGATTACATAGGTATGTGGGTACAGCTCAGATATAGTCCAAAGTATCCATTTACTAAAGTAGAAAATTCTAGACTAAAAAATATGAGGGCTATACTCAAATATGGAAAAATAGATAAGTTTGTCATATTTAAATATGGAACATACGATGCAAAGGTATGTGCAAGCATATTGGGCATTAATAAAGATGAAGTAGATAAAATCTATAATGATATGCAAATTCATTCTAAGGGCGATTTAATAATATCCGGAAAAAAGATTAAAGATATTTTACAAGTTGGTAATGATCCCATAATAAGGACAATAAAAAAAGACTTGATTAAGGAAATTTTGCGTGGTAATCTATCTAATGACGAGAATATACTTACTAACTATATAATTGAGAAGTGGAAGTGATTAAAATGGGCGATACTATTGTTAAATTATATCAAAAACAAAACTTTGTCATCGGCGAAGACATACTAAAGGCAATCAAAAAAAATAATTTGACATTAGACGAAGCCCTTTTAATTATATATTTTTGTGGAAATAATACCCATCCAACTTTAGATATAGATGAAATTAAAAACAAATTTGGGATGGATGAACTAGATATCATGCAAGCTTTCTCTAGTATAACTAAAAGAGCGCTTATTAAGATTAAAATGGTAAAGAACAGAGATGGAAAAATGGATGAAATTATCGATCTAACTCCTCTTTATGAATCTATTCTAATAGATATAGGAGAAAATAAAAAGAAAGATGCAAAATCTGATATTTTTAGCATTTTTGAAAATGAATTTGGAAGAACATTTTCTTCTATGGAATTTCAAATGATAAACAGCTGGTTAGATAAAGGAATCGATGAAAGTTTAATAAAGAGTGCTTTAAATGAATCTGTGCTTAGTGAAAATCTTTCTTTAAGATATATCGATGCAATACTAGTAGATTGGATTAAGAAAGGTTACAAAACTGAAAAAGATGTAGAACATTATTTTAAAAGAAAGAGAGAAGAAAAATCTCACACTGTGAGTGGAGATTTATTCGACTATAATTGGCTCGATGACGACGAATGAAATATTGAATAATTTAGATAATATAATTCCTAACCCAAAGTGTTCTTTGAATTATAGTAAAGATTACGAACTTCTTCTAGCGACGATGTTGAGCGCTCAAACTACAGATGCTAGAGTTAACATAGTTACAAAAGAACTATTTAAGAAAAACATAAATGAAATAGCCGATATGGATTTAACAGAGTTAGAAAATATCATTAAACCTGTGGGTACTCAAAGGAGAAAAGCTGTTTATGTTAAAAAGATTTGTGAAGAACTTATAGATAAAGCTAATGGGAAAGTACCTCATAATAGAGATTTCATCGAATCATTACCGGGTGTTGGTCATAAGACATGTAATGTAGTTTTTGCAGAGATATTTAAAGAAGATGCAATTGCTGTAGATACACATGTTAGTAGAGTAAGCAAGCGTTTAGGCTTTGCAGATGAACAAGATTCAGTAAATGTAGTAGAAAAAAAACTTATGGAAAAATTCCCTAAAGATAAGTGGAGTAAATTACACTTACAATTAGTTCTCTTCGGTAGGCATTATTGTACTGCAAAAAATCCCAAATGTAAAAATTGTCCGTTTAGAAATATATGTAAAAAGCCTCTCTAATGAGAAGCTTTTTTAGTGTTTATTATTCTGATTTGTATTAGGTTTTGTATTATCTGTTTGGCTGTTGTCATCTTCATCAGTTGAATCTTCCTCTTGTTCACCGCCACCTATTGTAGGATCTATCTTAACATTTATTTCGACACCACTACTTGCGTTTGCTTTAAATATAGAATAATTGCTCTTTACTACAAAAGTAGCACTTGTCGCATTAGTTAGAGAAGTATCGAATGAATTAGAACTAGTTGTACCTATAGCACTCAGCGTACCATCAGCATTTTTAAGATAAACTGTGTACTGCAGAGTTCCTATATTAGCGTTATTGTAATTAAGTCTTTGCTGATAATATTTGTCTGCCCAATTAGTAAAATTTGTCTGAAAATAATTTTGTAGATATGTTGAATCGATAGCATCAGGAGTATCTATTTCATTCCAAGATAGATGTATTTGATTACCTACTGATGTATAAGTTAAATTGGACACGTTTTCTAATTGGCTAAATCTTGTAGAAACTTCTGTAGGTTCTGTACCTTTTTTATAATATTCAGTACTTCTAAGAGAATCTGGCGTATAATCACTAGCAAGTTGAACTGGATTTGTTTCAAGTTCTATATCAACAGTAATTACACCGTCTGGTTTAGTCCAACGTGAATTTTTTTCCATAATATTTGGAGTTAACGCTCTTACGATTGCACGTCTAGCTGTCCAACCTTGACTAGATGTCAAATAATGTTCTTTTGTAATTTCATCATATCCATACCAGAATGCAATTGTATAATCTGGTGAATATGAAACTTGCCATATATCGCTTATCGCACTAGAACTTAGTCCAAGATTTTTAATAACGTTACTATCCACACTACTAGTTCCTGTTTTACTAGCTAAATCTGTTCCGCTTACACTTCCTACACCGATAGCGCCGCTAGTTACTGCATACTTTAATATCATATTTATCATATACGCTGTTTCTTCGCTCACGGCTTTTGTTTTAGTTGGAGTATAAGTAAATGTTTCATCTGTATCGTTATAAATAATTTTAGTAAAAGAATAAGGTTCAATGTAATAGCCACCACGCGAGAAAGTTGCGTAAGCCGCAGATAGCTCAAGTGGGCTAACTCCGTTAAATGCACCGATCGATGAGCTTTCATAAATCTCGCCATTATGTAATTCTGGAGTAATTCCTAAATTCGTTACAAATTCGTATTTTTGTGCTTGAGTAGTTGCTTGGAAAGCCTGCAGAGCAGGGACATTTCTACTGTTTGCTAAAGCTACTTTTGCAGTGATTATACCTAAATATTTTAAGTCGACGTTATTGATAGGTGTTCCATCGCTATATGTATATACGTCGTCTACTACAGTATTACCTGTTCCCCATCCAGCGTATTCTATTGCTGGACCATAGTCAAATATTGGTTTAGCTGTCGATCCAGGATGTTTTGAAATGTCAGTTGCATAGTTAAATGTTCTAGCACCCGTTTTATTTCTACCTGCACCAATAGCAACTATAGAACCATCTTCTACACTAGTAACTGCAATACCACACTGTACTGAATCGTTGGCCCATTTATATAACGTTCCGTCGTATAGTTGATTTATGACATCCTGCTTTGATTTATTCATAGTCGAATATATAGTCATAGACACTACATATGGATCATTTCCGGTCTTTTTAATTACGTCGCTTACGACTGTATCCACAAAACCTTGATATTCTAGAAGAGAAGAGTTGCGTTCTACGAGCATATCTTCGACTTTAATCGCTTTTACTGCCTCTGCTTCTTCCTCGGTAATATAACCATGTCTAACCATCAATCCTAAAACCAAGTTCCTTCTAGCTTCTGCTTTTTCAGGATATATAAATGGATCATAGGCACCTGGGGCTTGGAATAGACCTGCTATAGTTGCAGCTTCGGCAAGATTTAATTCGCTTACTGATTTACCAAAATATGTTTGACTTGCTTGTTCTACACCATAAGATTCACTACCAAGATATGGCTGATTGACATAAAATTCTAGTATTTCCTGTTTAGTATATGTTTTTTCTACCTTAAATACTGACATATATATATCGGTAAATTTACGAATTATACCTTTAATACCGTGAGATTCAGTACCATTATAAGTATTCTTTACTATTTGCATCGTAAGAGTAGATCCACCACCGGCATCCGATTGCCCTAAAAGTTGCCCAAATGCTGCTTTACCAAAACGGAGTAAATCGATACCGCTGTGTTGAAAGAACTTCGAGTCTTCAGTTGCTACAATGGCATCTACTAACACATCTGGTAATTCGTCATAGGTTACATTATCACGCTTTTCTACACCCAACTCAGCAATAACTTCATTATCGATATCATATATTATCGATGAACTAGATTTATATAATTCGCTTACATTAAACTCTGGCGCACGAATTATTATATAAATACAGAATGACAAACCCAGAAAGGCAAATACAATCATAAATATTAATATAACTATTAGTACTGTATGCCCAACACGTTTAGAAGATTTATTTTTTACCTTTTTTTCATCTGTTTTAACCTTGTTTACAGTATTTTTTTTAACAGTTTTTACTTTACCTTTTTTTTGCACCATTTTCATTATCTCCTTTAAAATATATTTTATCTACAATTTTCAGATAATCTAGGGTAGGTCTTAGTCTTTCCTCAATTTCATAGCATTTTTCTTTAAAAAAGCTTATCGGTATGCTCTTTCTATCGTTATTGTCGATAAAATCTATCAAATCTTCTCCCCTTAATATATAATATTTGTAATTTATGTATACGATTAAAAATGCTATTCCGCCGAGTCTTAGAACCCTAGATATGTGCTTTATTTGATGTTCATGTATATTAGAAAGTGAAAAAGATGTGTGACTGTGAGATTCCTTAGCGTCAAAATCTAAATATTTTCCTTTATATAATCCGTTGTAATCAAGAGTAGATTTATCTTTAAAATAGGCCTTTTTTATTTCATTTTTTTTATAGTCTACACTGACCAACCCTATCGGAGTAGGTTTTTTATAAATGGCCGCTAAATCGTTATCTAGGTAGTACTCGTTTGCACTATTGATGAGATTTTCTAAACTCATACCGCGATTCTTATAAGTGATTACAGATTTTTGATATTCTTTCTTTTGACCAGTTGGATAAAACACATTTACCACCTACAACATTATACTAAATAATGGCTCTTTTTTCCATATCTATCGATATTATTTGCTTTTTTTTACACTTTTTTATATAATTCTAATGCGAGGTGTAATTTTTTATGAAAATTGAATCGGTAGAACTAACTAATATTGCAGTTAGAGCTAACCAATACCCAGAAGGAGAGAATCCCGAGTTTTTACTAGTTGGAAGAAGCAATGTAGGTAAGAGTAGTTTTATAAATACTATAATAAATAGAAAAAACTTCGCTCACACAAGCAGTACACCGGGTAAAACTCAGACACTAAATTTTTACTTTGTAAATGAAAATTTCTATTTAGTCGATGTACCAGGATACGGTTATGCCAAAGTAGATAAGCCAACGCAGAAAAAATTTGGACTGATGATAGAAGACTATTTAAAGACTCGTTATAATTTAAAGTGCGTGTTTATGTTAATAGATTTTAGAATTAAACCTACTGAAGACGATGTACTAATGTATAATTATTTGAAGTTCTATAAGATTCCTGTAACATTGGTTGCTACAAAATTCGATAAAGTTAGCATGAAATCGAGAGAAAAACAGATGAAAATTATAAACGATACTATAAAACTCGAAGATGGAGATAATTTAGTATATTTTTCGAGTGTTAACAAGAAAGGTAAACAAGAAATTTATTCTATAATTGAGAGTTATTTAAACGATTAAAGGGGTGATATTATGAATACAGTTTGTCTAATCGGCAGGCCTAATACAGGTAAAAGTTCTCTATTTAATAGACTAATTGGCGAAAAAAAATCAATTATTATGGACGATCCAGGAGTTACAAGAGATAGAATATATGGGAAAGTAACATATAAAAATAAAACTTTTTATCTCATCGATACCGGTGGAATAGATTTAACCAAAGAGTCTATGAACGATAGAATAAAACTTCAGGCAGAACTTGCAATAGAAGAATCGGATGTCATCGTGTTCGTAGTCGACGGTTTAACAGATCTAACCGAGAACGATAGAACTATCGCAAATATTTTAAATAGGACTGATAAGAAAGTTATCGTTGCTGTAAATAAGATAGATAACTCTCAAAGAAAAGATAACATATATGCTTTCTACGAACTCGGGTTCGACTTAGTTCTTCCGATAAGTGCCGAACATAAACTCGGAATAAATGAACTTTTAGATGAGATAACGAAGGATTTTAATGAAAATCCGACACTACCTAAAGACGATATATTGAAATTCAGCTTCATAGGTAGACCAAACGTAGGTAAGAGTAGTTTAACAAATGCGCTTTTAAACGAAGAGAGAGTCATCGTAAGTGAAGTAGCTGGAACGACGAGAGATGCGATAGATACTAAATTCAATTATGAAGGGAACCCTTATATTGTAGTGGATACAGCAGGGCTTAGGAAAAAGGGTAAGATATTTGAATCTATTGAAAAGTATAGCCTAATTAGAACTTTGAAAGCGATAGACGAATCTGATGTATGTGTACTCGTGATAAATGCTGAAGAGGGTATAATAGAACACGACAAACACATCGCTTCCTATGCGATAGATGCAGGCAAATGCTTAGTAATTGCAGTCAACAAATGGGATAGAATTAAAAATCCAGATGAGGCTATCAAAGAATGGAATAAAAAGATTAAAAACGAGTTTCAATTTGCAACTTACGCCAAAGTTGTATACTTAAGTGCACTCACTAAAAAGAGAATACACACTCTCATGCCGGCGATTATAGAATCATATGAAAATGCGACAAGAAGCATTAAAACGAGTGTATTAAACGACGTCATAACAGATGCGTGTCTCTTACATCCAGCACCTAGTTATAAGGGCAGAAGATTAAAGGTGTACTTCGTAAATCAATCGGGTACTAAACCTCCAAAATTCACATTTAATGTAAACGATAAAGGATTAGTACATTTCAGTTATCAAAGATACTTAGAAAATACTTTGAGAGATAATTTTGAACTTTCAGGTACTCCGATAGTAATACAATTTAAGAATAAATCAGATCGAGATTAGTAAAGACTATGCATCTTTACTTTTTTATTTTAAGTTTTACATAGATAAAAAAGAATGCTATAATTTTATAAAGAGGAGAGCAGTATGTTTGTAAATATAAACGGTAATGCGACTAAGGTTAAAGTTAATAAAAAGTCTATTAAGAATGTATATTTTAAATGGGATAGAGACGAACTAGTAGTAACTTGTAACAATTATTTATCACAAAGGGAAATAGAAAAACTCATAAAGAAAAATGTAGACAGTCTAATGAGATTAAAAAAGCGTACGCCAGTAAGCGATCTAAAAAGCAATGAGATGTATTATTTAGGAGAAAAATATGTATTAGAGTTTGACGGAGTCAGCAAGACTTACATAGATGGAAATAAGATTATCAGTAAAGATGCTAATGAACTAGCAAAATATATGGCTATTCAGTGTAAAGTGGTCTTTTATAGCCGTTTGGAAAGACTCAAAACTCAGTTTAAAGATTTACCAGAATTTACTTTGCGCATAAGAAAGATGAGTACTAGATGGGGAGTTTGCAATATAAAGAGTATGACAGTTACGCTCAATTCTGAACTCATAAAAAAGGATGTATCTTTAATCGATTATGTCATCATACATGAACTGTGCCACTTTAAATATATGAATCATTCGAGCGAATTTTGGGCTTTAGTAGAAAAATATTATCCGTATCACAAACTAGCTAGAAAGATGTTAAAGGAGAGTCAAAATGATTGAATCTGTAAATAATGAGAAAGTAAAGTATTGGGCTAAACTCAGTGAAAAGAAATATCAAGATTCAGAAAATTTATTTTTAGTAGAGGGAGAACATTTAGTCATCGAAGCAGAAAAAGCTGGCATGTTAAAAGAAGTAATCGTATTAAATGGATATGACTATGATTTCAAGAATAAAACATTTGTAAGTGAAAATGTAATGAAAAAAATAAGTACTCTTAAAAATATTCCTAAAGTAATAGGTGTAGCATCTAAAATAAAAGACGGTAAATTATCGGGGAGTGTTATTTTATTAGATGGTGTGCAAGATCCTGGAAATTTGGGAACAATTATAAGAAGTGCAGTTGCTTTCAATTTAGGTACATTAGTCTTGGGAGAAAATACTGTAAGTCTATATAATCCAAAAGTTATAAGGGCAACAGAAGGTCTCATATTTCACTTAAATATAGTGACTAACCCATTAAAAGAAACTATTAACGAGTTAAAAAGGTTTGGGTATACAGTTTACAGTACAGATGTTACTGGTGGCATATCCCTAAAAAATATTTCATTTAAAGATAAAACTGCAATAATCATGGGCAGTGAAGGAAGTGGAGTAAGGAAAGAAATCAAAAATTTGTGCGCTGAATTTATCAATATAGAGATGAATAATATGTGCGAATCTTTAAATGTAGGAGTAGCTACTTCTATAATACTTTATGAACTAAATAACAGATAATCATATAATATAGTATGAAGACTATTAGTATAGATGAATATACGAGTGATATGGGCGTGATCATAAGTTTAGTAGACCCAGAAGATTTTACACCTATAAAAGGCAGTATCAATATGCGTTTAAGCAAAATACTAGATAATCCTAGTAAATATTTAGATAAAGATAAGACATATTATTTTTACTGTTTAAACGGTACTAGGAGTAGAAGAGCAGTTCAGATACTCAGTGTATATGGTTATGAGGTTGTAAAGGTGACAATATAAAGTCGCTTTTTTTATTTAATAAATTCGATTTATGTGTTAATATTATTATGGTGGAAAATATGAAGAAGTTATTGAGGAGAATGGATAAACCTTTATTTTTTGCAACTGTACTTTTATGTGTAATTGGACTTGTAATGGTATTTAGTGCTTCTAGTGTATCTGCAGTACTTCAATACAAAGTAGATACATATTACTTCTTCAAAAAGCAATTTATTGTAATGCTAGCTGGATTTATTTTTGGTATATTTTTTCTTTTAAAATTTCCAATTTCTAAGTATCATCATTTAAAATCGTTAATGATGATAGGAATAATATTTGCTTTAGCTGGACTCTTTTTCTATGGAACTGTTACGAATAGTGCGTTAAGTTGGTACAATTTAGGATTATTTTCATTACAACCGAGCGAATTTGCAAAGACAGTAGTAATAATATACATGGCTTGTTATTTTGGAAAAAATATCAACTGTGAAAAGAGATTTTTCTTTCTTAGGCCAATAATTGCATGCGCTATAGTTGCTGGCCTTATATTTGTTCAACCAGATCTAGGTACAGCTGCTATAATAGGTTTACTCGTATTTTTTATGTTCATGGCAGTACCTTTTTCTAAGGACGATAAAGACGTAAAAGCATTCAAAATATTTGGAGTTGTATCGATATTGCTTGTCGTATGTATCATGATATTTGGAGGAGAACTATTAAATAGTGAGCAGTTAGATAGACTTACGTATAAAGATCCTTGCACTAGGTATCAAGAAAAAACAGGTTATCAGGTCTGTAACGGAATGATAGCAATAAATAATGGTGGATTGTTCGGAGTAGGGCTCGGAAACAGCACACAGAAATATTTATATTTGCCAGAAGCTCATACCGACTTTATATTTCCTATAATAGTCGAAGAATTAGGAGCGATTAGTGGGGTTGGAATTATACTTCTCTATGTGTTTATACTATTTAGAATACTAAGAATTTCTAAAAGAGCTAAAGATCTTACCGGCTCGCTAATCGCATTTGGAACATTTTTAGTGATACTCTTACATCTGATAATAAATTTTGGTGGAATACTTGCTCTCATTCCTCTTACGGGAGTACCAGTACCACTATTAAGTTATGGAGGAAGTGTTACTTTAAACACATTAATCATGATATTTATAACACTCAGAGTTTCGATTGAGAGTAAAAAAAAAGAAGAAAATAATAAAGGAGCTAAATAATTTTGGCTCTTTTAATTATTGTAAAAACTACTTCTATTTGCTATAATTGTCTTGATAGAAAGTGTGATTCAAATGACAGATATATATAGCATGACTAAAGAAGAACTCATAAGCTGGTTAGAAATGCAAAACGTCAAATCTTTTAAAGCTGTGCAGATATACGAATGGCTATATGATAAAAGAGTAAAATCATTTGATGAAATGACTAATTTAAAAAAAGATTTTATCGAAGTATTAAAAGAAAATTTTAACTTGGGCTCATTAAAAATACGAACTAAGCAGGAAAGTGACACTACTTTAAAATATTTATTCGAACTAAAGGATGGAAACTGCATCGAGGCTGTTGTAATGAAGCACGATTATGGAAACAGTATCTGTGTATCTAGTCAAATCGGATGCAATATGGGATGTGCTTTTTGTGAAAGTGGAAGACTTAAAAAGGTACGTAACTTAGAGGCAGGAGAGATGGTCTTGCAAATTTTAAAGATAGAAGAAGAATCAAATATCAAGATAAACAGTGTCGTAGTGATGGGAATTGGAGAACCTTTCGACAATTACGATAACCTCATAAAATTTTTTAAGATTATAAACGATCCTAAAGGTTTGGCAATAGGCGCAAGACATATCACAGTATCCACTAGTGGAATAGTTCCTAAGATAATAGAATTCGCAGACTTTCCTCTTCAGATAAACTTAGCAGTCAGTCTTCATGCACCGAACAATGAACTTAGAAATAAAATCATGAAGATAAATAAAGTTTACAATATTGACACTCTGATGGATGCGATTAGGTATTACATCAAAAAAACTAATAGACGAGTTACCATCGAATATGTTATGCTTAAAAATGTAAACGATAGTGAAGCGTGTGCACTCGAACTGTGCAAATTACTAAAGGGAATGAATGTCTACGTAAATCTCATACCATATAATGAGACAAGCCATTTAGAATTCTCTAAGAGTAGTGAAGAAGATAAGATGAAATTTTACGACATAGTGAGAAGACACGGTATAACTATTACAGTGAGAAGAGAATTTGGTGCGGGCATCGATGCCGCTTGTGGCCAACTTCGAGCTAATGAGGTGATTAAGTGAAATCATATTATATAACGGATCCCGGAAAGGTTAGAAGTCACAACGAAGATTCGGTAATGATAGTTAAAAATATATCTAAAGAACACATGCTAATAGTAGCAGATGGCATGGGTGGTCATAGAGCAGGTGAAATAGCTAGCAATATCGCAGTAAATCATCTAAAGGATAGGTTTAAAGATTTATCGACGATAGGAAGTAAACTCGACGCTGCTAATTGGTTAAATGAAAACTTCTCCGAGATAAATGCTGAGATAATAAAGTATGCGTGCGAAAATCCAGAGAGTTTAGGGATGGGTACCACTTTGGTAGTTGCAATACTGACAAGCGATTTTTTGATATTTGGCAATATCGGTGATTCTAGTGGGTTCGTCTTAAAAAATGGCAAACTTCACAAAGTTACTAAAGATCATACTTTAGTTAATTTGCTCGTAGAAACAGGGGAGCTTACAGAAGAAGAAGCTGCTAACCATCCTAAGAAAAACGTGCTAATGAGAGCATTAGGTGCTAGCGAAAAACAGGAGCTAGATATATTTGAAGTCGAAACTACTGTAGATGGGATACTATTGTGCAGTGATGGTTTAACTAACATGCTAAGCGTCGAACATATCGAAAAAGTATTAGACGACGAAGAATTAGATATAGAAGAAAAATTAGTAAAACTCATAAGAAAATGTAATTCTAGAGGGGGAACAGACAACATATCCATTGCTTATTTATTGAAGGAAAGTGGTGAATGAATATATGATAATGAAAGGTCAAAAGATTAACGATCGTTATCAGATAATTAAATCTATCGGAGAAGGTGGAATGGCCAATGTGTATTTGGCATACGACACTATTTTAGATAGAAACGTCGCCGTAAAAGTCTTGAGAGGAGATTTAGCAAACGACGAAAAATTTGTAAGACGTTTTCAAAGGGAAGCATTAAGTGCTAGTAGTCTATCTCACCCTAATATCGTTGAAGTATACGACGTAGGAGAAGACAACGGGTCATACTACATCGTCATGGAATATATTGAGGGTAAACACTTAAAAGAACTAATTAAAAAAAGAGGTAAACTAACCTTAAGTGAAGTCATCGATATAATGAGTCAAATCTGTGAGGGCTTAGCAGTTGCCCACGATTCGTACATAATCCATAGAGACATTAAACCTCAAAATATTATGATACTAGATAGTGGTCTTGTAAAGATTACGGATTTTGGAATCGCGATGGCTTTAAATAGCACTCAATTAACTCAGACTAATTCAGTCATGGGTAGCGTACACTATTTGCCACCAGAGCAAGCTAGTGGTAAAGGTTCTACTATGCAAAGTGATATATATTCAATGGGAATACTCATGTACGAACTTTTGACTGGAGAACTTCCATTTAGAGGTGACAATGCCGTCGAAATAGCATTAAAACAGTTAAAAGAACCACTCCCTAATATTAAAGATAAAATTCCTAATATTCCTAATTCAATAGTAAACATTTTAAAAAGAGCAACAGCTAAAAATCCTAAGAATAGATATGCCGATGCTAGAGAGATGTTAGAAGATATAAAGACTGCTATGGGTGACAGTAGGGCAAATGAACCTATCATCGAATACAAATATCCAGAATTAGACGATGCAGATAAATCGCATAAAAAAATAAAAGAAGTAAAAGAAAACATAGAAAACAAAAAATCTAATGACGAAGTAGTCGTATCGAAGAAAGTGACAGAGGAAGATTTGAAAAAAGAAAATAAATTATTAATAGTACTTGGATCCATTTTTACAGGAATCGTAGTTTTAGTTACTGCTATATGTGTTATACTTCCTAGAATAACGAGTGTATCTAACGTAAAGGTACCAGATGTTACTGGTATAGAAGAGATAAAAGCGGAAGAAAAACTTATCGAGGAAGGATTAAAGATAAATTCAGAATTAGAATACGTATCTAGTGACACTATTGAGGAAGGTAAAGTAGTAAAAACTGATCCTGCTGCCGGCAGAACTGTTAAAGAAGGAACGGAAGTAACAATCTATGTATCTAGTGGAACTAATTCGCTAGTATTAGAAGATTATACTGGTAAGAACTATATCGAAATTAAAGCGATACTTGAAAGTACTTATAAAATGAACGTAATGGTTGAGAAGAAAACGGTCGAAAATCCAGACGATTATTCAGCAAGCGAGATTATTGGACAATCACCTGCCGCAGGAGAAAGCATAGAACAGGGTGGAACAGTTACTCTTTATATACCTGATATCGAAGAGTTATATCCTGACTTTACTAGTGGCGATTACACGCTTTCAGCTATTCAAAAGTTTGCTGAAAAATATGGCCTTACTCTAAATGTAAAATACGAAAAAACGAGCGAGTATCCAGCGGGAACTATAATAAGTCAGAGCAGAAAAGAGAATACTAAAATAGTTACAGGTGCAAGTTTTACTATTACTATAGCCGAAGAACCTGACGTCGTCGAAGATGACATAGAGGGTACAGGAGAATTAGATGAATAGAGAAGGAAAAATAATCAAAATAATTAGTAATCTCTATACAGTAGAATCAGGGGATAAAATCTATGAATGTAGAGCAAGAGGAAAATTTAGAAACGACAAAGTTACCCCTTTAGTAGGGGAATTTGTCGTTTTTGATAGTTATAATGCCTACATACTCGAATTAAAAGATAGAAAAAACGAACTAAAAAGACCACCAATTGCAAATGTAGATGCGGCCATAATCATAACGAGCGTTAAAAAGCCCGATTTGAGTTTAAATTTATTGGATAAAGAACTTTTATGTGTATTAAACGAGAACATAGAACCGATTATATGTCTAACTAAATGCGATCTACTAAATAAAAAAGAGCGAAAAGATATTAAAAATATATTTAATTATTATAAAAAAATAGGTTTTAAAGTCATAACCAATAAAAATTTATTTACTCTAAAAAGGCTCATAATGGGCAAAACTGTCGTACTGACAGGGCAAACTGGAGCAGGTAAGAGTACTCTTCTAAATAAATTAGATAAAAAATTAAATCTAAATACGAGTCCGATAAGTGAAGCGCTCGGTAGAGGAGTTCATACGACGAGACACGTGGAACTGTTCAAAGTTGGAAAAGCACTAATTGCGGATACTCCAGGCTTTAGTGCACTCGATTTAACTATGGATAAGGATAAAATTAAAGAGTTATATCCAGAGTTTAAAGGTGTTAAATGTAAGTACGACGACTGTAACCACATTAATGAAAAGGCTTGTGGCGTTAAAGAAAAATACGAAAATGGTACTATTTTGAAATCTAGGTATGAGAATTATGTAAAATTTAGGAGTGAATTATGAAATTAGCAGTATCTATTTTGAGTAGCAATTATAGCGAACTTGAAACTATAAATAGAATCAATGAAACAAAAGCAGATTACATTCATGTCGATGTGATGGATGGAAAATTTGTCTCTGAAAAGACTAAAGAGTACGAATACTTATATAAAAGTAAAAAGAAACTAAACGTCCATCTCATGGTATCTAGTCCATTTAACTATATATCGAAGTATTCTGTATTAAATACCGATGCAATAATAATACCTGTAGAGATCGAAGACGACATAGCATCTCTTATCGAATACATCCATAGTAGAGGTTTAAAGGCAGGTTTAGCATTAAATCCTGATACTAGTGTAAATGCCATAGAACCTTATTTAAAAAAACTAGAAGTGGTCTTAATTATGACGGTAAACCCTGGCAAGGGTGGTCAAAAGATGTTAGATAGTACTTTATATAAAATTGATCTTTTAGATAAGATGAGAAAAGAAAAAAAATATAAATATAAGATCGTTGTAGATGGTGGAGTAAACGACAAAACTATCGGTAAAGTTAAAAATGCTGATATTGTTGTAAGTGGGTCATTTATCTGCAAGAGTGAAGATTACAATGAACAGATTAGCAAACTAAACCTTTAAAAAAGTATTATAAAATGTTAGAATAGAATTTGAAAGAAGTGGTAAAATATGCGCAGTATTGTAATAAAGAGTTATGAAACTAAAAAGAGTATAATATCCCCAATAATTTTTTTAATTATAGGACTTATGTTACTTTTAAATCCTGGAGATATCGTCGAATTTGTCTCTTATATATTTGGAGGAGTATTCTTGGCATTGGGAGTTGCTAAAATATTATCGGATTCTAGATATAATATGAGAACTACAGGTGATACTTTTTACAGTGTAGTCATGATAATACTCGGAATAATCTTCATATTTTTCTCGGGAACTATCGAATTTATTATCAGATTATCTATCGGTATTTGGATAATTATAAATGGTTTAAATACTATTGCAATAGGAGCAAACTTAGTTAGAGTTGATAAAAAGTCTGTGGGGAGCCTTATAATCGGTTTTTTACTGCTCTTAATCGGATTATACACTATATTTGTATCTAATCTAGTACTATCAAGTCTCGGGCTCGTCATAACGATATATGCCGTATTAGAGATTATAGATTATATTTATATAACCATTAAAAAGTAGGGGGCAAAATATGTTAAAAATCAAAAATTTAAAAGTAGAAGCAGAAGGGGAACCTATAATCGATGGTTTAAATCTAAATGTACAAAAGGGTACAGTTCATGCGATAATGGGACCTAATGGAAGTGGAAAAAGTACAATTTGCAATGCGATAATGGCTAACCATGAATATCAAATAAAGGGGGGTAAAATTGAATTTTTAGGGGAGAATATCACAAACATGCCCACTAATGAAATCTCTAAACGGGGCATCTTTTTGATAATGCAAAATCCCACTGAAATACCTGGAGTCACTAATGCTGAACTTTTAAGAGCAGCTATGAGTGAAAGAGGTATAAAAGAATCGATTTTCGAATTTAACAAGCATTTAAAAGAAGCGTGTGAAGTCTTGCACATCGATAAAAGTTTTATCCATAGAAATATAAATGAGCGCATGAGCGGTGGAGAAAAGAAAAAGAATGAGTTATTAGAACTATACATGCTAAAACCTAGTCTAATTATACTAGATGAACTAGATAGTGGACTAGACGTCGACAGTTTAAAAGAAGCGTGTTCTTTTTTAAACGATTATAAAGAAAAAACAGGTGCTACAATGATAATAATTACGCATCATACGAACATACTTAACTATATAAAACCGGATAAAGTTCACGTTATCTCTAATGGAAAAATCGTAGAAGAAGGAGATTATTCTTTGGCAGAAAAAATAGAAAAATTAGGGTTTAATGGGGCTTTTAATATGAGTGAAGTTGGTACTGATGAATAATATGTTATTGAATGGAGATGTTCTAAATTTAGATAAATATGCGAATGTCTCTAATATTATTGTTAAAGGTTTCTCTACTATAAATAGCATAAATGTAAATAAAGATTTAGATTTACACATAAAGATCGAAAAAAATGCTACTCTAGTTCTAAATCTATTTAATATGGCAAGTGATATAACTATAAATATATGCATTGAGTGCTATGATAACTCTAAATTTGTGTTTAACAATTCTTTAATTGCAGAAGAAAATTATACCTTGAATATAGATACTAATCTTTATGGTGACAATGTCATAAACGATGTAAATATTCGCGGTATAAATGAAACTAATGGCAAAGTAGTGATTACGATGAATGGTCAAATAGCCGGTAAAACTAAGGGATGCGTCCTAAATGAATTTGCTAAGATAATAAACAAGAGTGAAAATGCAAATGTGTTAATTCCAAACATGGTAGTAAATACGAATGAAGTAACTGCGAACCACGGTGTTTCTATAGGATCTATAAATAAAGAAGAGTTATTTTATCTAATGAGTAAGGGATTAACTAAAAGTGCAAGTGAAAAAATGATCGAAGAAGGATTTGTACTAACCATTATGGACGAAACTAATAGAGAAATAATTAAAAATATACTCATAGGGAGGTGAAATTATGGATTTTAAACGAGATTTTCCGATGTTAAATAAAGATTTGATATATTTCGATAACGGTGCAACTACTTTTAAACCGAAGTGCGTCATAGATGCAGTTACAGATTATTATACTAATTACACCGCAAATGCCCATAGAGGGGACTATAATATAAGTTTAAAAGTCGACATGGCCTATGAAGATGTTCGAGATAAAGTTAAAGAATTCATAAACGCTAAGCATAGAGAAGAAATAATATTTACGAGTGGAGCAACGGACTCTTTGAATATGATTGCGACAGGTTTTTTTGAAAATATAATTGAAAGCGAAGATGAAATATTAATAAGCGATAGTGAGCACGCATCTAATGTTCTACCTTGGTTTAGGCTTGCAAATAAAAAGGGCGCTGTCATAAGATATGTTCCATTAGATTCAACTTTTTACATTACTATAGACAATGTCATAAAAGCGGTTACCCCTAGAACTAAATTGATCGCTTTAGCGGCTGTTACAAACGTAGTAGGTGACGTAAGACCTATTAAAGAAATCTGTGAGTTTGCTCATAAAAATAACATTTTTGTAGTCGTAGATGGAGCTCAAAGCGTTCCACACAAAAAGACTGACGTACAAGACATGGATGCAGACTTTTTAGTTTTCTCTGCACATAAGATGTGTGGCCCTACAGGGGTAGGTGTGTTATATGGCAAAAAAGAATTATTAGAAAACCTAGAGCCTATAAACTTAGGTGGAGGAATGAATGAATCATTCGATAATGAAAAACAGATATATTTAAAAGAATTGCCTACTAGATTAGAAGCAGGTACTCCTAATATCGCAGGAGTTATAGGACTAGGTGCTGCAATAGATTATTTAAACAAGGTCGGCATGGATAACATAACGATTAAGGAAGCACAACTAAAACACTACTTGATAGAAAAACTTACAAAAATTTCTCACGTAGATATAATAAATCCAGAATGCGATAGTGGCATAGTAGCTTTCAATATAGATGGAATATTCCCCCAAGATGTAGCTGTCTATTTAGACAAATACAATATTTGTGTAAGAGCAGGAAATCACTGTGCTAAGATTTTAAAGAAAGCGATAGGTGTTAAAAATACAGTTCGCGTAAGTCTATATTTCTATAACACGTTTGACGAAATTGATGCTTTAGTAGAGCTATTAAAAGATAAAGAAAAAATATTAAAGGAAATGATTTAGATGGATCCTATATTAAAAAGAGATATCATATTAGATAATTACACTAATCCAGAAAATAAAGAGGCTGTGAGTAATGAAGCATACATCAAAGTTAACAGTAATAACGAATCATGTATAGATAACATAGATATATACATATTAATAGAAAATGGAGTTTTAAAAGATATAAAATTTGACGGAGAAGCATGTGCGATAAGTACCGCTAGTTCTTCTATTATGACAAAAGAACTCGTAGGTAAAACTATAAAAGAAGCCAAGGAATACATATCTAATTTCGAAAATATGATAGAAGAAAGACCATATGATATAGATAATTTGGGAGAATCTATCGTTTTCGACGAGATATATAAGCAAGCGAATCGTAAAACTTGTGCGCTTCTTCCATATAAAGGAATAATGAAAGCTATCTTAAAATACGAAGAAAACCATAAAGAGTAGATGCAAATCTACTTTTTATTTTGTATTTACAAATTATATGGTATTATTATATTGAAAGAGGATAAGTTTATATGAAAGAATTTTTGAAAAAAAACAGAGCATACATAGCGTCTTCACTAATCGCTATATCGATACTACTCGTAGTTTACTTTTTAAAAGGTATATATCCTTTTGGTCAAAACAGTATCGTCGAAGCAGACTTGGGCCAAGCGTATATACCAGTATTTTATAACGTATATGACATATTTCATAGTGGAAACAGTATATTTTGGAATTTCTGCTTAGGAGCAGGTTCTAACTTCTATGGATCATTCGTATTAAATGCTTTATTTAGCCCATTTACTCTGTTATTTGGACTTGTAGCAAGACCTCGAATAATAGACTATGTAAATATACTGCTCATCATAAAAGTGGTATTTTTGGGGATTACATCTATATATGCCTATAAAAAAATATTCCCCAAAACTAAAGAATACTGGTATGTAATATTCGGTTTATTATATGAACTCAGTGCTTACATATGTCTTAGTTACCACAACATAGTTTGGCTAGATTCACTTATAGTGTTTCCTCTCTTTGTACTTTCATTAAAGAAACTTTTAGATACGGGAGATGCAAGATGGTATACTGTAACACTTGCAATAGAACTAGTGCTAAGTTACTATATATCGTACATGATTTTAATGGCGATAGTGTTTATTGGAACCTTAGGAGCATTCTTATATACTAAGAAGAGTTTGAGAAAAAAGGTATGCATGAAAATACTACTATGTACATTAGTGGCACTTGCAATTTCGTCATTTGCATTCTTGCCATCTTTTACACAATCTTCGATATCTATGAGATTATCGAATGTTACTACAAACTCCTCACTAAGTAATCCAGAAATATACACGAAATTGAATTTTTATATGTTTGCATCTATACCTATAATATTTTACATAATTAATATATATCAAAAGTATAGAAAAGATAAAAAGATAGCATGGTTTTGGATTTTAGCATTCATATTTGTATTTTTAGGAGTATTGATAGAACCCATAAACAAAATGTGGCATACAGGCAGTTATAGTTCTTTTCCCTATAGATACGGTTTTATACCTCTGTTTCTTTTAAATTTAGGAGCATTATCTTATCTCAATAACGCGAAAGAAAAAGATAGAACATTAAACAGGTTAGATATAATTTTTAGCATTTTTTCTAGCATTCTACTAGTTGGTGCAATAACATTAGTAATCATATTTGCACCCGACATAACAACTCATCAAATTTTTATAGGCTTATACGACTCTAAAATGTTTTTAAGTATATTTATAGTATCTTTAGTGATAACATTGGGTTTAATATTAGCGATATCTATAGGAAGTAAAAAAATAAGACTAACCTTGATTTATGCATTCACTATATTACAAATATTATCATGTACTTACTTTTTTATCGGTATGGATAACGAATATATAACTGGTGCTGATCATAAGGATGAAGTCATAAAATTAGAAAACAAAATTGCCGAAGAGATGGATTTACCACGAGAGAATAGAATAGATAGATTTAAAGATACGACCAGCACTTTTGAAGAAAACTACGCATACATACTCAATGTTCCTACGATTTCGTCTTGGATTCACATAATAACGCAAGATCAAGCTGATTTACATAAAGCTTTAGGTTATTCGACTAGGTATACGAGAGTACAAGATTTGGGTGGTACACTTTTCAGCGATTCACTATTTCACATAAAGTATCTATTTACGGACAGTAACGAAAAATTGTCTGATAAAATTTACGAATTAAAAGAAACATATGGAAGTTTTAACCTCTATGAAAAAGATGTCATTCCGTTCGGTATTTTAAACAATGGTGCTAGACTAGATGATTACGATGACGACACTTTTGAATATCAAAATATGCTCTACAAAAAACTTTTTGGTAATGATGGAGACATAATTCATACAGCTAAACCTAAAGTGAAGATAAACGGTGATGAAGTTACATTAACATTTAAACTTCCTAGTGAAAGTGAATGCTATATGTATATAGATGGATACACAATATATGACATAACCGCAAACGAAACAATAGTTACTGCACCAACTATCGATGAAAAGCAAAATAGAATATATCCAACATATTCGAATAATGGTATTTTAAATTTAGGAACTTTTGATAAAACAGTTTCGATTAAATTTAAAAAATATACAAATACATTTGATGAAAGCAAAATACAC
>CALVPA010000040.1 GCA_944350395.1 uncultured Bacilli bacterium | reverse complement strand
AGTTCTAGAACAACTAGTCAGAGTATTCGTCATAATCGCAGGTAGTTTTCTAGCGTATAAAGTTTTAGATTCTAGTTTAACTTTATCAGTAGGTGTAGCAGTTTCTGGAGCGTTTTTTGGTGGATTAGCAGCATATTTAAAAAAAAAAAAAAAGATGAAAGATAATAAAGAAGTGCTAGGAATTAAGGAATACGAAAAAAAGGATAATATCACTAATAAAGATATAATAATGAAAATAATCGGATATTCTGTTCCCTTTATCATAATAAACATAGCGACTAGTATCTACAATTTTACCGATATGGTCTTGATAATTAGGGGCTTAAATTATATAGGTTTTAGCGCTACAGATACCGAATTTATACAAAGCGCAATTACTACTTGGTCTACTAAAATATGTATGGTAGTGTCCGCTTTTGCTATGGGTATGAGTGTGAGTTTAGTTCCAAATATCGTCTCTTCTTCCGTAAAAAATAACTGGAAAGACGTCAATTCTAAAATAAATAAAGCATATCAAATAATACTCATAATATCTATTCCATGTGCAGTAGGACTATGCATTTTAGCAAGGCCAGTGTGGACTATATTTTATGGTGAGAGTACTTATGGCCCTATAGTTCTCGCAATAATGGTTTTAAGTGCAATATTTGCAAATCTATACTCCGTAACCTTTAACACTATGCAGTCACTAAATAAATTTAAGACTGTGTATATAAGTATCATAGTAGGATTCGGTTTAAATGCCATTTTAGATATACCCCTTATAGTACTATTTAATAAAATAGGACTACCTCCTTATTGGGGAGCTACAGTTGCAACTGTAACGGGGTATCTCGTATCAATTAAGATAGCGACGAGAGATTTAAAGAAAAACCACAAGATGTCTTTTGCAAGCACATATAAGATGACTGCTAAAATATTAGTTCCGACTACAATCATGGTACTCGCACTAAACCTAGTCAACTATTTTTTTAGATTAGATTTAAGTTCGACATTAAACTGTCTAATAGTAATAGTTGTGAATGCTGTGATTGGCGGTACAATTTATTTGGGTATAGCCTATAAAATGGGAATAATCGAAGAAGTGTTCGGCAAAAATTATCTAAATAAGATCATAAAAAAACTTACTTTTGGGAAAGTAAGCATCGGTAACTAAACCATGTACATGCTATTCGAATTATAATCGGTATTCGTGCCGTAAGAAGTGTTCATTTCGCTTTCTAACTTAGTTAAACGAGTGTCTAATCTGCTTATCTGTCTTTCTATTTTAGCAAGGCGTGCCTCTATTTCAGTGTTGTAATCGCTTTGTTGAACGGGAACTTGGTTTATTATAGGTCCTTGGTAAAAACTGCTATTCGATTCCGTTGCCATGGGATATGAACCGGGATAGTTTTGCATAGGCATATTCATAGGTATGTTACTAGTCGGATAATAATAACTGCTCGAACTTTGATTTTGAAAAAAAGCATTTCTTTCTTTTTTCATGGTTACCCCCTCTTAATCTTATTATATGTTTTATATAGAAGTAGGTGAATGTTATGCGTTTGAGAAACGTAAAAAATGCAAAAAATATATTAAATAGCTCTAAATATTATGTAGATAATCCTAGCGATTTTAAAGGTTTTTGGAAAGACAAGTTTGCAAATAAATCCAAAATTATGCTTGAAATAGGCATGGGAAAGGGAGACTTTATAATCGGCATGGCCGAAAAGTATCCAGATATAAACTTCATAGGGATCGAAAAATACGAAAGTGTACTCGTTAGAGGAGTTCAAAAGTTAGATACCAAAAATCTAGATAATGTCCTCGTAATAAACGCTGATGCAAAAAATTTATCTGATATATTTGATAGAGAAATAGACACGATATTTTTAAATTTTTCCGATCCATGGCCTAAAAAGAGACATTATAAAAGGAGACTTACATATAGAGACTTTCTATCTGTATACGACGAAATATCTTCGGATGATGCTAAAATCGTGATGAAAACCGATAACGATATGCTATTTGAAAGCAGTTTGATAGAACTAAATAACTATGGGTATGTATTCGATGAAATTCATTTAGATTTATGGAGTGCAGATATCGAGAACATAAAGACTGAATATGAAATCAAATTTGGGAATAAGGGATATACGATTAAGTACTTAAAGGCTCATAAAAATCATAGTAGGCAAAAGCGTTAAAATCTGCTATAATAGACACGAATGTAGGTGGAAAATGAAACGTTTAATCGTACTTACCCTTATCGTTTTACTGCTAAGTGGTTGTGTAAATGTTAAAAAAGCTAGCCTCGAAGAAATAATCGAAGAAGCGACAGAATCTAAAACAGATATATATAACACTTATAGACAGGGATATAAATTCTATTTGCCAAGTGGTTTATACATATATTCGAGTAAAAATTACAATGAAATAATTAAAAGTGATAAATATACTTATTATCTATATATAGACTTAGTTAGTTATTTAAACGATAAAACTAATACTTATGTGCCTAATAATGATAGTTATTACAGCATGGCAATACAAAATGGAGATAAGAGCGGATATATCGAAATAAATGAAAAAAATGATAAATATTTAGTTGAAATCATGTATAATTATGCTAAAATAGAAGTGATAGTAGATGAGAATGACATAAATAATGCAGTAGCGAATGCAATAATCGTTCTTTCTAGTATTTATTATAATGATGGTATACTTGATAATTTATCAAATGACAATATATTAAATTATAACGAGGAAAACATCGATATATTTTCTAGTGATTCAGGGAGTGAAAACAGTAACCTCTTAGAATCCGTCGATGACTATGAAGGTGAATATGAAGAAGACTATGTACCTGATTATGATTTGATAAATTAAAGGATGTGGTTAAATTGGGATTATTTGATAAACTTAAAGAAATATTATTTGATGAAGAAACGGTCGAAATTCCTGTAATTACTAAAGAAAGCCAAAGCGAATCTAAAGTTGCTAATCGCCCAAAGGTAAAGACTGACGATGAAGTAAAAATTAAAAAAATAAGTCCTATTAAAGAAGATGAAGACCTATTCGATATGCCTAAACTCAAAGAAGAAGCTAAAGAAGAAGTCAGAACTAGCACTTTTACTTTTCCAGTTTTTGACGATGAAGACTTAGATATAAAAGATGAAAGTAGGACAAATAAAAAAAGAGAAGAGCGTAAAGAAGAGAGAAAAGAGCCTGTAAAAAAAAGTACAGGTGAGAGAAAATACGACTATCTTTCATCTACTAGTTACAGAGTTAAAAAAGAAACTCCGAAAGATACTCATTACACTTCTTATTCTAGCACTACAAAAGTAGAAGAAAAACCGTTTAAACTTTCACCAATAATTTCGCCAGTGTATGGAATTTTAAACGAGAATTATAAAAAAGAAGATATTGTAACTAAAAGTGAAGTTTCATCGAGACTGAGTTCTGAAAAATTAGATTTAGATAGCGTCAGAAAAAAAGCTTACGGCACACTCGAAGACGAGATTGAGGAATCCCTAACCAAAAAGCCAGTTAAAGAAGAAAAAGTTAAATCTAAAGATAGTTCTGAAGAAATAACTTTAGATGATTTAAGCGACGATGGACTTAGCATAAGCGATTTATTAGTAGATAAAGACGAGAAAAAGAATAATGAAACAGAAATATTCGATGTTGCAGATGACGAAGTAGCGGAAGAAATAGAACTAGATGACGATGCGAGTGAAAACTCTAAAAGTGATGAGAAAAAAGAGGCAATAGGGGAAGAAGATTTATTCGATTTAATCGATTCTCTTTATGCAGGAAAGGGTGATAATTGATGGTAGAATTTTTCCAAGTCTATTTACCTATATGCATATATATTTTGTTAATAATTTTGCTGATTATATGCATAATATTAGGTGTAAGGCTTATCGGTGCGATGGATAAGGTAGACGAATTACTCGAAAATGTCCAAGGAAAGATAAACACACTAAACGGATTTTTCAGTATTATCGATTTTACAACTGACAAAATATCGGCATTTAGCGATAGAATTGTAGAATTATTCACTGGACTGATTAGCAAATTTAAAAGGAAAAAGGAATCTACAGAGATAGAGGAGGAAGATGATTATGAGTAAAAAGAGTGGATTTGGAAAGTTAGTTGCAGGTATCGGAATTGGAGTGGGACTAGGAATGCTATTTGCGCCACAAAGCGGTGAGCAGACTCGAAAGGACCTAAAGAAAAAGATGAACGAACTAATCGAACAGTTAAAAGAGATCGATTATAACGAAGTAAAAGATAACATCATCGACAAGATTAAAGATTTACAGGCAGAATTAGCGGATTTAAATAAAGAAAAAGTATTAGCTATCGCCGAAGTAAAAGCAGAAGAAATAAAGAAAAAGGCAGAAGAAATATATAAAGCTGCAGTTAAACAGGGTAAACCTATCATAGAGAAAACTGCTAAAGAAGTAAAAATTAAGACAGTAGAAGTTCTAAAGAGTATTATAACTAAACTAGAAGAAGACGAAAAACCTAAAAAGATTACTAAAAAAGAAGCATAAAAAAATACATAAGGTTAATGCATATCCCTTATGTATTTTTTTAATGCTCTAGAGTTTTTATCGAATATTATCTTTAGTTGATTATCTATTTCGACTATTCCTTTAGCACCTAATTTTTGGATGCCATCTTTATTAGCTTTACTCACATCTTTTAAAGTGACTTTAAATCTAGACATGCTCATCTCACAATCGATGATATTATCCTTACCTCCTAAGTATTTTACGAGTTTGTTCATCTCTTCATCGAAATTCTTACGCGTTACTTTAAACGCTACTAGAGCTATTATTATGAGCACAACTGCTATAATTAAATATTCCCAATTCAAATCTATCACCTAGTCAATTATACAATATTCTAAAAAAAAAAGATACTACTTTTAGATAGAATGAGAAAAGAACGTGAACTATTTTTTAGATATTTCATAAATTATTATTGAAAGATATGAAAGGGTGAATAATATGTCTAATAATAATGAAACAAATGGCATAGCTGAGATTTTACAAGTCATTTTGATCTTACAACAAAATGCTTCGTCCCCTGAAAGTTGTTTAGACTCTTGCGATAAGCCAGTTTTAGGATGCTGCTCTACATGCTGTGTTTGCAACACTAGACCTATCATGATATATTCTTGCTGTGCATCAGGAGCTAATCCACTTTCAATGCCTATTAGCAAAGATATAACGACATGTACTGATCCATCTAAATGCTCGAGTGTATTCAGAGTAGAAAAAGTCGAATGTAATACTGCGACATTTAGAGTTTTGGCACCAAATACTGAAGATACTGGACTTTATCCATATGTTGCGACAAACAGTTTCTTTACGATTAATCTAGATTGTGTTTGTTCGATAAGATGCTTAAACGATACTTGTGTCGAATGTCTTTAATCAGATAGATAGAATAGAGAATAGTTAAAAAATGCCTGATACTCAGGTGTTTTTTAGTTTATGAAAGTCTTTTATAAAGACAGTAAAAATTATTATTAAAATGTTTATGACAATTGAGTCTTTCATTAATATTTTATTGTCCAAATATTATCTGTAAACACAAATAAACATTGACAGAAATAGAGTAAAAATTGTATACTTTATATAGCATGATAAGATATGGTGAGACTAAGTATGAAACACTTTAATAGAGATCAAGTACTAGTGATATTGTTCGCACTTATAGTACTTTTGTCAGTGACGGCAATCACGTATGCGTTCTTTACTGTAAATGTAAGCAACGATAATGCCCAAACAGCAGAGATAACCGCAGGAACGATGGCCCTTTCGTTTTCGGATAACGACAATGGAATAAACGAAGTATTAAACTTTGGAGACTCAGTAACAAAGAAGTTTATAATAGAGAATACTGGAACATTAGATGCTTATGCGGAAATAAGTTGGTTAGATCTAGTAAATACATATTTAAAAGGAAGTCTAACTTATACACTCGAGTATTCAGAAAGTACTTCTGGTCCATATTCAAAAATAGTAAACAATAAAAATGTGCCGACAAGTGATATAAAAACAACAGAAGTATTGGCAACTGGAATATCGGTACCAGCAGGAAAGAAGTATTATTATAATTTAATAATAACATTAAATAATTTACCAGATGTAGATCAGACGGCAGATATAAATGCAAGTTTTAATACAAGATTTACATTAAATGAAAGCGATTCATTATCAAATCAAACATTAGCAGTCTTAGGATTAACAGTAAATGAAAATACACCAGATTTTAGTAAATTATCGACAAATATAGAACAAGAAAAAGAGAATATAACTAATTATTGTAATGACCAGTACGGAAACGTAAGTGACTGTTTATCCGATATATTACCATTTGTAAGTAATTTGGAACAATTATTTGATTCACAAAATCATAAAGATGAAATAATAGCGAATACCAAAAATTATTGTCAACAAATGGGAATTGATACAGATGAAGAGTGTTTATCAATTTTTGGAGCTTCTTCTTATGAAGATATAATAACTACATATGTAGACGTTTATGATGCTACACAAGAAGCAGGCTTATATGAGATGGAAGACGATTATGGTACAAGTTATTATTTTAGAGGTGCGGTAGAGAATAACTATGTATATTTTGCGGGGTTCTACTGGAGAATAATCAGAATAAATGGAGACGGAAGTATAAGGTTAATATACGATGGAACAACAGCTCACGAGAACGGATATACTCGAGAATATAATGATAGATTTGTTGGTAATTCGCCATATAATACAAATTGGAATGATAATGCATATGTAGGATATATGTACGGAACAGTAGGAGCAAGTTCGTATGAAGAAACACATGCAAATATAAATGATAGTACGATAAAGACCTACCTAGATAACTGGTATAAGACGAATATAGTAGACAAAGGATATGCAGAAGTAGTATCAGATGAAATATTTTGTAATGATAGAGAAATAGATCAAAATGCAGGAAGTTTAAATGGACAAACAGGGTATACAACACTAGGATATGGAAAAAATAACACATTTTATGCAACAGCAGCAAGAGTGGGAATAGGGATAAGTAATCCAACTCCAAAGCTAACGTGTACACAGAAAAACGACGCGTTTACAGTGTCAGATGAAGAAAAAGGAAATGGAGATTTGACGTACCCTGTGGGACTAATCACAGCAGATGAGATAGCACTGGCAGGAATAAAATTTGGTTCAATGAATTTCAGTAATTACTTAAATAAAAATAATTTTTATTGGTCTGCCTCGCCTTTCAATTTTGATGACGGTGCTCGTGTATTCAATGTCGATAATGTTGGGAGCTTAAACAGCACCGATGTCGATAGTGCTACTGACGGCGTCGCGCCTAGCTACCTGCTACGATTAGTTAATTCTAATGTCACCGCGTATTGTCGGCTGAGGCTTGCAATGAGAGGAAGCATCTATAAAAAGAATTCTAATTAAATTAGATTGGTAACAAATCTATTCCCATGGCGAAATGCCTAAATACATATAGAGTACGTGACATGCGTCTATAAACATATAGATGGATGTGACTATAGGCTCTATTTTTTTATAGGAGTTTAAAATGGTAAAATACAGTCCGATTAGGAATTATAAAAAATTTAAAAAAATGTATCCAAATTTTGTACTTTTTATAAAATATGGTAAATATTATTATACTTACGATGCAGATGCAAAGATTTTGATGAATTTATATGGTTCATATACTGAAAATAATAGCTTTAGGATAGAGAAAGAAAAATTTAAAAGCGTTTTATCAAAATTATTGAGTAGTGGCTTAAATGTTGTTTTGACTGGATGAAAAAACGCTAGAGAGTATTATCCGACTGATATGAGTAAATATGAAGAAATTAAAAAAAATAGTAAAATAAAATATAAATTTACCAAAGGTAGTGTGCATAATTATGTAGTTTATAGTTGCTAAATTTGTATTTTGTGTGTTATAATACATTTGCTTTCTTATAAAGCTTGGTGTAATCCGCTGTATTTTGTTATAAGATTACATGACATCATAGTTATTGAAAGGAGTGGGAATGATGAATTTAGTAGACAAAGTCAATCAAAAACACATCAACCCTAACATTCCAGAATTTAGAAGTGGAGACACTGTACGCGTAAACGTATGGGTCAAAGAAGGAAAAAAGGAAAGAATACAGGCATTCGAAGGTCTAGTAGTTGCTAAAAGAGGCGGCGCTGTAAGTGAGACTTTCACTGTAAGAAAAAAGAGTGGCTTTGTAGGAGTTATGAGAACTTTCCCAGTAAATAGTCCACTTATCGATTCTATCGAAGTAATTAAGAAAGGTAAAGTTCGTAGAAATAAACTTACATTCTTAAAGGGTATGAGAAAAGAATACAAAGTTAA
>CALVPA010000039.1 GCA_944350395.1 uncultured Bacilli bacterium | reverse complement strand
GAGGAGAACTATGTTAGCACTAATATTACTTATTTTAATTTTAGGATTTTTAATATTTGTCCACGAACTGGGACATTTCATTACTGCCAAAAAGAATGGCTGTTATGTATACGAATTTGCCCTAGGCATGGGTCCAAAGTTGTTTGGATTTAGAAGAAAAAAAGAAAAAAATGATCCGACATTATATTCGCTCAGACTATTTCCAATAGGTGGTTATTGTGCGATTGCAGGTGAAATAGACGAAGACGATGGAGGAGACGTCAAACTTAAAAAAGATGACTACATGTGCAATAAAAAGATATGGCAAAGATGCGTAATCTTAATTGCCGGTGTAGTTATGAATTTCATCACGGGCTTCATAATTTTATTCATTTCGGCACTGATATGGGGTGCTACAGAACAAGAAAGTATTGTCGGTATGGCTCCAGAAGGTTATCCAGTTAGCGAAGCAGGTATCGAAGTGGGTGACAAAATTCTAGAGATTAATGGTAAAAGCGCTAAAACTTGGGATAAGATTACGATAATCTTAAATCTTAAACAGGATAGCGATGTATATACATTTAAAGTAGAAAAAGAAGATGGATCGATAAAAGAATACGAAGTAACTCCAACTATAGTAGAAAATGAAGATGGCAGCGAGACAAAAGTATTCGGTATAGGACAAGATACTACTAGGAAAAACGGCTTATGGAGTGCATTGAAATATGCATTTACGAAGACAGGTTCTATAATCAGTTCTATGTGGTCTATAGTAGGTAATTTAATAATTGGAAAACTACCACTTAGTTCGTTATCTGGTCCAATAGGTGTCTACTCTATAGTAGGAGAAGCTGCTAAAAACAGCGCGGAATCAGTATTATATTTGACTGCGTACTTGAGTATAAATTTAGGATTTATAAATATTTTACCGTTCCCAGCATTCGACGGTGGAAGGGTACTTTTCTTGATAATCGAAGCGATTAGAAAGAAGAAAATGAATCCTAAGATAGAAAACGGTATAAATTTAATCGGATTCGTTCTTCTCATGCTTCTAATGATAGTTATATCTGTAAAAGATGTGTTTAATTTAATAGGATAAACGGTCAAAATCCACTTTTTGTGGATTTTTTTTATGGCATTTAACGCTAGAAAAAATTTAGTCAAAAGTTGTAAATTTGTATTCCCTTTTAACATAAAGTTTGTTACAATTAACTTGTGTTAAAAAATGGGAATGGGAAGTGAAATGAATATGGCAGGGGCATTAGATAGGTTCTTTAAAAAAATAAATTTCACTGAAACTTCTCCATTTACAGATACTGAAGTAGAAAAGGTAGTAGTCCATAAGTTAGATAAGACATGGACTATTTACATGAAGAATAAAACTCCTATCGACGTAGATGCGATTATGAAACTAAAAGCAATGTCGAAATGCGGATTTGACGATATAAAGAAAATAGATTTCGTAATTAAAAATGATATTTATAACGATCAAGATGTCTTGTCTTATTTAAAATACTACCTAAATGAACTTAGCACTAAAAGCCCATCATTAAAAAGTATTAAGGGCAACGATCTTTTAGTTAAAGATAAAGAGATAAAGATAGAAGTTACGAATAGTGTCGAAAAGAATTTAATAACTTCCAAAAAAACAAAAATAGTAGAATGGCTAGATAAGATGGGTTTAACTGGTTTTAGCGTCTCTACATATGTAAATGAATCTAAGAGAAATAAAGTTAAAGCAGAGATAGAGAAAGTTAAGTCTGGCTTTGAAAAAATTGCGAAAGAACCTACTGTTGCCTATGAAGAGAAGAAAAAAAGTCCCGTATTAGAGATTAAGACTCCCGCACTATTTGGAATTCCTTTTAACGATGCTAAGATAACTCCTATTAAAGATATAAAAGAGGAAAAAAGAGGAATAAACATCTGTGCATATATTACCGATATAAAAGCGATAGAATCGAGTAGAACAGAATATAAGATTTTTACGATTAAAGTAAATGACGGCGAGACGCCTTTTACTTGTAAACTGTTCACTACAGATCCAAATGTTTATCAACTTTTACTTAAAAATTTGAAAAAGGGCAACTGGTATAAATTTAGAGGCAGTGTACAGATGGATTCCTATATGCATTCATTAGTACTCACAATTAGAAGCATAATGGAATGCGATGAAAAAGAATTTAAGAAACCTAGCATTAGCGTTGAACCAGAGCCCGTAGATTACGGTTACATTCCTGAATATATTCCAGATGAAGAGCCCGATTATTACGGCGATGGTGGATTCTTCGCATTCGATAATGATGACGTTCCTTATGAGGATGCAAGCATGCTGGATGTAGCATTACCCGATTCTTTTGAAAATACTGAACCTAAAGTAAAAGTAGAAGTACCTAAAAAAACTGTGGTAATAGATAAAACCGATAAAGATGGTAATAAGATAGTTATGGGTGATGAAATTGACGGCGTTTCTTCTCAAATGGTCAATGTAATATCACCTATTAACTCGGTCATATTCGAGTGCCAAATATTTGGTGTCGACTTATTCGAATCTAGTAAAAATAACTTTAAGATAATCACACTTAAACTTACAGATAAGACTAATTCGTTTTTAGCTAAAATATTTACTAAGAATAGCGATGAATTTAAAGCGTATTCTAAAGAGTTAAAATCTGGAAAATGGATTAAAATCGAAGGCGCTATCAAATATGACGAATATGCTAAAGATTTAGTAATGAACGCTAGGAATATAGTTTTAATTCCTAGTAAAGAAGTTAAACTAGTGGATTCTTGTGAAGAAAAGAGAGTAGAGTTACACACCCACACTATGATGAGCCAAATGGATAGTGTCTTAGACGTTAATAAGTTTTTAGATGAAATCCACGATATGGGCTATAAAGCTGTCGCTATAACGGATCACAATGGCGTTCAATCTTTCCCAGATGCATTCCATAAAGTAAAAGCGTTTAATAAGGGAATAGAAAACGAAGAGGACAAATTTAAAGTCATATATGGTGCAGAATTAACGATGATTGAGGACTCTATTAATATAGTCAAAAGACCAGTCGATATGCCAAGCATGGATGCTACTTACTGCGTATTCGACTTTGAAACTACCGGTTTTAACGCTGGTGGAGAAGACTCCATAATAGAAATCGGTGCCGTTTTAATCAAGGAAGGTAACATCATAGATAGATTCGATGAACTCATAAATCCGGGTAGACCACTTCCATCTAAAATCACAGAACTTACTAATATTACAGATGAAATGTTAAAAGATAAAGATACTGAAGAAAATGTCGTAAAGAGATTCATTGAGTTCTTTAAAGATTATCCGATGGTAGCCCACAATGCAAAATTTGATACTTCATTTTTAGAGATGGCCTACAAAAAGTATGGACTAGGGAAATTTACTAACTGTGTAATCGATACACTCGAGTTATCGAGAGCTCTCGACAATGGATTTAGTAGACACAGTTTGAGTGCATTAGTAAAGAGATACAATATCGAATGGGATGAAGATGCTCACCATAGAGCAGATTACGATGCCGAAGGTACCGCATACATCCTAGATAAGATGATTAAAAAACTATATAATCAAAACATAGAAAACATAAAAGACTTTAATAGTTTAGTATCTAAAGACGAAATATACAAATATGGTAGAAGTTATCACATAAATTTGTTAGTCAAAAATAAGGTTGGACTTAAAAACTTGTTTAAACTTATAAGTTTAGCTAACACAAAGTATCTTTGGAAGACTCCTAGAATACTTAGAAGTGAGATAGAAGCTCATAGAGAAGGTTTATTAATAGGAAGTGGTTGCTATGAAAGCGAAGCATTTGTAGAAGCTAAGAGTAAAAGTGATGAAGAACTATCTAACATAATAAACTTTTACGATTATGTAGAAGTGCAACCACCTCTAGTGTATAAGCATCTCATAGATACGAATGATTTTCTAAATATGGGAGAAATCCAAAATCACATAAGAAAGATAATAGAGACAACTAAAAACAGTGGTAAAATCATCGTTGCGACGGGAGATGTTCACCACTTTAGAAGAGAAGATAAAATAAGTCGCGAAATTATCGTTAACCAAAAAGTACCTGGTGGAGGAAGACATCCACTTGCAAAATCTGAGATAACTGATATACCTTCACAACACTTTAGAACTACTAGTGAGATGCTCGAAGATTTCAGCTTTCTAGATAAAGATTTAGCTAAAGAGATAGTTATTACTAATACTAAGAAAATTGCGGATGAATGTGAGATTGTAGAAGTAATAATCGATACAGGAGGAATTCCTTTTTCTCCAAAAATCGAAAACTCAAGTGAGACAGTAAAACAAATGGTTTATGATAAAGCTCATTCTATATATGGAGACCCATTACCTGAGCTCATCGAGACTAGAATAGAAGATGAGCTAAGAGGAATCATCAAAGGTGGATTCGACGTCATTTATCTGATCGCTCAAAAGTTAGTTAAACATTCTAACGATGAAGGATATCTAGTAGGTTCTAGGGGAAGTGTCGGGTCCTCATTCGTAGCTACAATGATGGGTATCACAGAAGTAAATCCTCTTCCTGCACATTATGTATGTCCTAAATGTAAGAATACGATCTTTGAGATAGATGGTAAATCACTTTCTCAGGATTATTCTTGCGGATATGACTTGCCTGACTTAGTTTGTCCTAAGTGCGGTGAAAAAATGGACAAGCAGGGACAAGATATGCCTTTTGCAACTTTCTTAGGATTTGACGCAGACAAAGTTCCAGATATCGATTTGAACTTTTCGGGAGATAATCAGGCGTCGGCTCATGAATACACTAAAGTATTGTTCGGCGTGGATAATGTCTTTAGAGCGGGAACAATAGGTACTGTTGCGGATAAGACGGCGTACGGTTTTGTAAAAGGTTACTGTGAAGCTAAAGGCATAACCGACATGAAGAGTATCGAGATGGAAAGGCTAGCTCTTGGTTGTACAGGTGTTAAGAGGACTACTGGACAGCACCCTGGAGGAATAGTTGTAATTCCAAACTATATGGATGTGTTCGATTTTACACCTTACCAATACCCTGCAGATGATCCGACTAGTCCTTGGAGAACAACTCACTTCGATTATCACGCAATCGATGAGGACGTGTTAAAGTTAGACATACTAGGTCACGATGATCCAACCGTATTAAAGATGCTAAAAGATTTAAGTGGCATAGACGTTACAAAGGTTCCTTTAGATGATAAAGACACGATGTCTATATTTATAAATCCAGACATTTTAGGGGTAACTAAGGAATCGATCGAATGTGAAACAGGTACACTCGGAATACCTGAATTTGGCACTAAATTTGTAATAAAAATGCTCGGTGAAACTAAACCTAAGACTTTTGCAGAACTCATAAAAATATCAGGTCTTTCTCATGGAACCGATGTATGGGCAGGAAATGCAAGAGACTTAATAGTAAATAAGACAGTCGAGTTTAAAGACGTAATCGGTTGTCGTGACGATATAATGGTTAACCTCATAAATTATGGAATGGAATCTAAAAAGGCTTTTAAAATAATGGAATTTGTCCGTAAAGGTAAACCTAGCAAAGATCCAGATACTTGGCAAGAATATGTAAAAGATATGGAAGAAGCTGATGTTCCTTCTTGGTATATACAGTCTTGCGGAAAAATCAAATACATGTTCCCAAAAGCACACGCTGCTGCATATGTCATAAGTGCATTTAGAATTGCTTGGTTCAAAGTACACAAACCTATTTATTATTATGCATCTTATTACAGTGTAAGATGTAACGATTTCGATATCGAAGTAATGTGTGCTGGATACGATGCGATAAAGAAAAAGTTTGACGAGATAAGTGAAAAAGGATTTGAAGCCGGAATTAAAGAGTCAGCACTCGCAGATGAATTACAAATAGCGATGGAGATGTACTCTCGTGGGTTCAAATTTAAAATGATAGACTTAAACAAATCAGATGGTCACAACTTCGTAATCGATGACGATGGCAAAAGCCTGATTTTCCCATTTAGAGGATTAGATGGCCTCGGTGAAAACGTAGCAAAAGCGATCACCGAAGAGAGAGCAAAAGCACCTTTTATAAGTATAGAAGACGTCCA
>CALVPA010000038.1 GCA_944350395.1 uncultured Bacilli bacterium | reverse complement strand
TTTTCTTTTGATTTAACTTCACCACAAAGTTTGCTTATCTCTTCTAAAGCTGATAATTCGTTTGTTAATAAGTATATAGTATTACCACAGTTACTCCTAATAGTTTCAGCATTTTTTTCACCATATACTTCATCGAGTTGAGAAAAATTCTGAATTATAAAAGTAAATCTAATCTTTCTACTACGTGCCGCTGTTACCATAGATGTTACGTCTCTGAGCTGTGGCATATTGGCAAATTCGTCTAATATGAAATTTGTTCTATATTTTAACTCTCCATTAGGATTTTTATGGGCGACATCAATCAATACCTCATACAATTGTTTTATAAATATAGTGGCAAGTGAATGATATGTCGTCTTTTCATCGTGTACTATTAAGAATACAGCCGTTTTTTCGCGTCCGATATCTTCCATATTGAAATCGCTATAACTGAGCATTTCTGATAATTCTTCACGAGTAGAAAATACTCTTATCTTGCTTTGAAATACCGATAAAATGCTAGATTTAGTATCGTTAGGTGCTGAAAAAGTTGCTTTAGCATATTCATATGCGCTAGAAGTTTCTCCCTTCAGAGTAAAGTAATCTTTTGCATATGTAGAAATTCCATTTTTTTCTTCTCCAATCGTGGCCATATTACTGACCGACGAAATATTTACTTCATTTTCTTTAGCATTTTCAAATAATCCTATACAAAGGCCAGAAAAATAATCAGCAGCACTTCTTTCCCAAAATGGATCATTATTGTTTTTAGGATCGATTAATATATTTTGGCTTATATCTTCTAGTAGCTCTTTTGCTTTATCAGTTTTTCCCTGCTTAAACATTTTATACGGAACAGTAAGTGGATTCCAGGCATTGCCTTCCCTAGGATCCCTAAAATTTATTACGACGATTTTATAACCTTTTGCTCTTAATCTATTTGCATGATGTCTGTAGATTTCACCCTTAGGATCAGTAATAACCATACTTTCTCCATGTTTACAAAGGCTATAGACTTGTGGATCAACTAGTGCTGTGGTTTTTCCACTACCCGATTGGCCTATGATGAGAGTATGGTATTCGCTATCATCTACCCACATGTTTTTACCATCATTTATTAAAACCACTCCACCAGCATCCGAAGTAAGAGCATTAACGGGAACTTTTTTAATTCCAAATGCATTTTTCATTTCTTTTTCAGTAGTCCATCTGTTATATCCTTTTTCTTCTTTGGCACCAAAAGTAAGTCCAAATCCGCCTTTTTCAAAATTAAAAATCGTACTAGATACACTCATAAAAATAACTACTAAAGAAGCGATAAATAATAATACAGTAAGTCCAAAAGCTTTCATACTATAATGAGTAAATATGTTTAATCCGACTAAATTTCCTCCATCACTCAAAGAAAGAAAATTTATTGAAAGTATCGCACATCCTATAAATAATGCAATACAAATACATATGAATAAAATAAAATCTTTTTTTGTTACCCTAATTTTCAATTTCATAATATTCTCCCTTTTCGCTTTAATTATAACTTATTTTTTTTAAAATTACTATTCTATCGCTACAGTATTTTCATCAAAATATACTTCGTACTCCATAACTGCCGTTACTACAAATATGTATTTATTTCCATTTTTATCTATAATTTTATATACAGTTTTCTCATCTTTATTATCTATATAGTATTCGCTTATCTGAGGCAATTCTGTAAAATTGTCTGTAATGCTAGAAACATAATTTTTAAAACTATTAATATCTGGGTATTTTTTATTGCGATAATCTTCATTTAATTTTGAATAAGCCTTATCAATATCTTCAAATAACATTAAAGTATATATATTAAAGTATGTATTTACCATATCTTCATCATTTACTGTTGAAACAGTATAACCATTAACTTCGATCTTTTTATTTGGAATTATGTAAAAATCATCTAAAGTATAATCTGGTGAATATTCAGATTTAATTAAATTATTTATAATGGCATATATTCCTATAAAAATCATAATAGCAATAATAATTATATATACAAGTAAATTTTTATTTTTCATCAAATCACTCTACTCCCGGTCTAATAGAAAATAATAATTCATTTTCGTAGAGAATAACTGTCAAATTGTAATCTATTAGTGTGCTCATTTCGTCCATTATTGATTTTTCTATTTGGCCGTAAACATAATATTCGGTTACATTTTTAGATATCCTTTTTTGATACATTATATCGCCTTTATAATCGACAATTACGTTATCTTCAATTGAAGGAATAAAATTGTTTAAATTGGATTCATTAATATTATAAAGATTTTTATATTCTTGATTTAATAGAAGCAATATGTTTTCTGTATTATTAGCTTTTACATAATTTAAATATTTTTTCACACAATTTATTACAGTAAAATACCGGCTATTGTCAGTAACTATTGTTTTTTCTTGACTTATTTCACTTTCTTTTTTATATTTTTCATAATTTTGATATAAATTAAATCCTAAAAATATAAGTAAAACAAATAAGGCAATTCCAATTTTAATCATGTTTTTCTTTGTTTCATTCATTTCTTTCATAATTTCACCTTAACCAAATATATTATTTACTACAGTAGCCATCTTTTGAACTTGCCACGCTGTATATGCAGATTTATCTTCTTCTGTAGTAGGAACACAGTTTGCAGTAGAATTACTAGTACAATAATTTGCTGGTTTCGAACAAGCATTCGATACCCTTTCTGGAATGCCATTAGGATATATATAAGAAGCATAAGCGCAGCCACCTAATCCCCAATTTGTTCCCGTATACCAGTAATCACCAAGATACGCATATTTGCTCATCATCGCTTCTAGTGAATCATATTTACTAGCATTTTTAAACCAAGTATCTACTGAAGAATTAAAACTGGAAAATTTATAGCAAGCACTTAATCCACCTGTATTAGTGCAACCATAACCAAAATAGTTATAGCTACTTCCAGGGCTGTATCCTTCGAGTACAACTCTAGCAACTAAAAGTTCGGGATTTATATTATAGGATAAGCCTGTATTATAAATAATATCGGCTCCATTTGATAATATTTCTTTTTTAAATGAAGAACAACCACTATTAGAAGAAGAACAGGCTCCACTTTGTGAATAATAATTTTTAAGTTTAGCAACAAATTCTTCTTTTGTATAAGCCGTAGTATTAAATAAAATGCTAGAATAGCCAATAGGTCTCGGATTGTTTGGATCTACATAATTTAATGGATCTACGGCAAAGCCATTAATTTTAATAGTAAAATGTAAATGTTGTCCAGTAGAAGTTCCACTACTTCCTACTTTACCTATAACTTGTCCCTGTTTTACAGTATCATTTACAGAAACTGTTATAGAATTTAAATACATATGCGCATATAACTCGACGTTTCCTTTGGTATCTTGAATTTCCACATAATTACCATAACCTCCGCCACAGCCATTAGAATTAAATGAGTCACAGGAATTTACTACATTTATAACAGTTCCACCCATGGACGCTATTACATTAGTTGACCCCGCTATACCGTGTAAATCAATACCATTATGTAGTCTATATTCGTTGTAAATGGGATGAAAGCGCATTCCATAAGGACTGTTTATAAGAGTAAAGGCTGGGTCTCCTGAAGCTATACTTATCCCATTTTCTTCAGTAACTTCATTCGAACCGATAGGCCACCAGTACTCTAATCCCGATCCCATAGATAAATATTCCACATTATCCTCTACATATTCATCGACTATTTCTTTTATATTCTCTACTATTTCCTCTCTTACTACTTTTAAATCTTCTAGAGGCCAAGTACTGAAATCTTCAGTATCTAATCCCTTATTTCTTGCATATTCAACATAATAACTCTTTAAATGTTCTTTTTTATCTAAATATTCGGAATTCTTTAAATAGTTATAAAAATTTTCGACTGATGCTTCGTTCGAGCTATTCTGTTCTATTACAACTGATCCACCTTCATTTTCACAAGCATTTTTAGCTTCTTTATAGCCTTCATAACTAGGATCAATGCCAAAAACAGATTTAAATTTATCAAAAAAACTTAAAATAAAATTCTTATTATTACTATCTTTTAATAAATAATCCTCTTTACAATTCTCACTAGATTCTTCACAAGTAAATGTACAAGTGGCTGAATAAACTTTAAATTGTTTTACTAATTCTTTAAGTGTATCAGCTTCTTCTTCATAGACATTTCCATTTTCTGTATTTATATCGAAATTTATTTCATCAGTAGAATCTATATAATAAGCATTATTTCCTTCAGTAAAATCATCTATATCGTATTCATAAAAAACGGTCGTTAGTATTAGATATCTCTGTGTAGGATCAGTAACATTATATTTTTCTAACAATGTATCGAGTTTTTTATAAAACTTTTTTTGTGAATCTTCTAGTTCTTTGGCCGCTTTTATCTGTTCTTCAGAGCATCCAGAATTCGATTCGTCACAAAAATCTGCCCAATACTCAGAATATTCCTCTCTAACATTACCTGTTTCAGATACATCGTCTGAATAATCTAAAAATACGGAAGGAACTATACTGATTATTAATACTAGCAAAATTAAAAACAGGAGGATAGCAAAAATTCCTCCTAATATCCACAATTTAACAGAAAGAGGAAGTCTTTTAAAGCCTTCTTTTAGTCCTTTTTTAATAATAGAAGAATTTTGTCTTTTATTATTTTCATCTTCGCTCATCTGTTAAATCACCACCTATTTCTACAAGCCTCCGCCAGTTCCAAAAGAATCCAGTTCATCTTGCGTAAGAATAACATTTATTTGCATCCTACGTGAACCACATACAAATAAACCTTGACCTTGGCTGAATCTCTTAATAGTTTCTTTTTCATTATCATTTAAATCTATAAGTTTAGACAAGTCTTCTACTGCTTGTTTTTTTAGCCCCATTGCTAAATAATAACTAGCATTATCGAATATTGCTTTGCCATGCATAATTATATCATCCGCAGCAAAATCAGTTGGCTGCTGAGTAATTATAATAGTACCAGTATTATATTTACGGCTTCTTCTTTGTATCTGGGCTAAAAATTCGGCACCCAATTCATTTCTGCTTCCAAGTAATACGTGTGCTTCATCGACAGATAATACGGTATTTATATTTTTGTCTAGACATAAGCTCCATGCATATTTTAATATGTTAAAGAATAAAGCATTTCTAATCGATGAATCGCTATTCATAAGTTCTCTTATATTAAATACTATAAAGTTACTCTCTGGTTCGATCGTCGTATGACCGTTGAAATAGTATCTGAGTTCTTTAGTAAGAGGTCTTATCTTAAGTTCTAGTCTTTCCATTACATCTTTTTCTTGAGTTTTCTCAGGCATACTTAGTAGTCTACCTTTAATCGTTGCATACACGTCGTCAAATGTTGGATAATCACTACTAGTAAATTTAGAAAAATCAGTATTAAAGTCTATATTAAATCGTTTATAAGTGTCTTGTACAACTTCACTAAAAAGTGTCAACACGTCTTCTTCAATACCTGGGCTCAGATACATCATAAATGCTTTCAAAGTAGAGAGCGTTCTTGTTAGAACTGTGTAACCTAAACCTTTGCTTAATTCTTCGTCATCAGCATCTACTATTACTTCGAGAGGGTTAACCATACCTAGTTCTCCACCCTTACCTAAATCGATGAAATCACCATTAAAGTTTTTGCACATCTCTTCAAGTTCGCCTTCAGGATCGATTGCGACAACTTTATATTCATTTCTAAAGTGATTCCTTAATAAGAGTTTAGCTACTGTAGATTTACCGCTACCACTTGCACCTAAAACTAACATATTGGCATTATTTCTGTTATGTTCCTTTTTGATTTGGTATAAAAATTGATTGAATAGTACGACACCACCTGAAAAGTCTACTCCAAGTAAAGTACTTAATCCAGGATCTTTTATACTATCGAATACGAATGGATACATCGCAGCAATCGTATTAGATGGTATTGGAGTACCAATCCTGTCTTCTATATCCTGTTTGGGAAAAATCGGTATCATAGATTTCAGAACTTTTTCTTGTTCAAACATTAAAGGTATTCCTCTTAATTCCATACCAGTCATGTATGTCTTTAATTCCATCTTTTTATTTTCAAGTTCTTCTTCAGTATCAGCACTTATCATAACGTGCATCTGAAAATCAAATATCTTAGCGTTAGATGCTGCAAGTTGCTGAATAAACGCTTCTAACGATTCGTAGTCTTGTCTTATTCTTTCCTGAAGAGTATGATCATTTTCTTTTTGGAATCTATCTTTTAAATCCGCTATTTCTTTATCGATCATTTTACGCATTAAAGCAAAATCGATAGGAATGTGTTTTATTACGACTTTTACGCCAGGAATATTTGTAAGGTTAGCTAAATATCCGTGGTCGATAAACTTTGGATAACTTATTATTGTCAATATAGTACAATATTTATCGCCTAGTCTAAACATTGTAGGCCTAAATTCAATCCCCTTTGGGGCTATCTCACTTTTTAAATTCATTGACTAGTCACCGTTCCAAATCTAGAAGTCTCTGCTCCATTAAAGAAATTATCCAAAAGCATTCTCAAATCGTCATTAGAAACTTGTTTACTGTTTAGTGTACAGTTAGCAAGTCCGCTGATTAAATTTTGAAGTCTTTTTTGAATAACTTCAGGTTTCTTTTCTTTAAAAAGTATAAAATATTCTGTGTCAACAGCATTTAATTGAGTACTCATAAACATGTTCGCTTTATTGATATCTTGCATTAAAAGTTTTCTTACTTGCTGATTATTTGTATTGTTATATTGTACTTGAAGATTTGCTAAGTAGACATTAATATCCACTGGTCTACCTGCACTTATGAGCCAAAATTCATAGTCAATCGTATTATAAAATGTTCTTAGAGAAAATATTACATTATTTTGAACATCTTGATCTAATATGAAGATATTTTTAGGTTCTATTTTGACACCAGTAACTAAATATCCATTATCCAAAAGTATCATACCATTATTTATTGCTTTTATTGGTACCCAATCTTCCGCACTCTTATTTACTACCGCCATTTTTATAACACCAACCTCTCCATTTATAAGTTCTTTGCCTTACAAAATAAAATGTGTAAATATTTATAATAAGTTGTAAAACGTTGTGATAGTTCGGAACTGGAAATACTAAAAATGATGAAATCAAGGCTGGTAGCAGAATTAATAGCATGCCCACAAAAGAGTCAGTTCTTATCGATAACATAAGAATAATCGTAAGACCTACACCACAACCGAATAAAATTGCATCTACGGTAGTAAAAAGTCCTAGTATCATTTCCGACTTCTTAGAATTTGCCGGAATTAAATAATTGCCATTCATTTAGTATTCCCCTTTCATTATTTCTTTCCAGAACCACTAGAATTCCCTTTATTTTTTTCTCTAATTTCATTAGCAGCAATTTGTGTTCTGATATCAGTAGTTTTATTATTAATAGCTTTATTTAAGGCATTTAGTTTATCATATGCTGCAATAATATCAGCATCTGAAGACCCACTAGAAATTGAAATACTGTTTATATCTATACCTTGATCCTTAGCTATTTTAGCTATATCTGCATTTGTATCTATTAAAGCCTTTGCTTGCGCAACCGCAACTAACAAGTCATCTTTTTTACCAAGTTTCATAGACTGTTCACGTAATTTCATTGCGCTATCTAAATTCTTGATATCACCAGCGATATGCGCTCCATTTGCAAAATCGTTAATGAAATCTGATGATTTTAAATAGGAATCCAAAGTTGCTCCGTCATGATTATTAATATATGCTTTACTTTTATCATAAAAATCAGACATGCCATTTTCTTGCAATAATTGATCGAGTTGTCGCTGATAACTCATATATCTATCATCTGCACCAGTTTTAACTTTTGCACTATCAAATACTTTTTTATATTGATTGTATGATTGAAGCGTAGAATTAAATGCTCCGTAACTATCTCCCGTTGCCCACTTTCCTATTGAGCTACTTTTAAGTGCTTGCCCTGCTGGTGCAAAAGCATTTTTAACTCCAGCTCCAAAACTAGATGCATTTTTTATAGAGTTACCATAATTCCCTAAAGATGTTCTTAAGTTAGAAGCACCCTGAGCTAATGAGTCTTTGCTTATATTAGGTATTTTTTGACTAATGTGCCGTTGCCAATTTAAAGTGGAATTTACAGCACTTGATGTAGTTCCTCGTATATTTTTAAAACCATTTTTTCTATTCATATAAGTACCGGCTGCAAGTCCTCCGACAGCTCCAGTAAAAGTTCTAACTGTTCCAGAACCAAGTGCACCTAATCTACCCCATCCTTTTGCTTTACTTACATTACTAGCAGTCTGAGTAGCACCTCTTACACCACTTGTTAATCCGGCCCCTACACCTGCAGTGAGTGCACCAGCCATTGCTATACCTCTTAGGCCAGCAGCTTTTATTACACCAGTACTCTTTATTCCTAATAAATCGAATATCATTTGTGGTGCTTCTTTTCCAAATTGTAATAATCCGAATATTAGAAGGATCATTACAATAACTCTCATAAAAAAGCTTTCATCTGATGCTGTAGAAAATACGTTATTTACTACACTTGGAATCAATGAAATTAAAAATACTACAATGTAAATAACAGCCATAAAGAAGAAAACTTCTAAATACGATTTTATAAGTGTTTCAATCCATGTTTTTCTAGTCCCTTTTTTATTCGGTAGCAGTTCTAATACAATAGGTATTGGTGCAATCAGTTGTAATATTGCCATTTTCCCTGCCCTTTTTGCTAAATTTATGCAAAAAGATAGCATAAAGAACGTCAGTACTACCCCTGCAACAGTTGAAATCAAATACGAATAATTATAATCATCATTAGTTATTAAATCAGAAAATGCATTTAAATCGCCGTTTTCTTTTACAGATTTATATGCTTTGCAATAATCTGTGTTAGAATATTCAGATTCATTGCATTGTAAAGATGTAAAATAATTGTCACCAGCTGGTTGCAAAAAAGTCGTAAATACATTGGCTACCATGGAATAACCACCAGTTGAGATATAGTAATCTGTTAAAGAATTATATTTACCTCCATTTTGAACTGCAAGAGTATAATCATCATAAGATGGAGCATCTTCATCCGTATATCCTCCTAGAATTAAATTAGATAAAACGTCCGATGTCAAAATTTTATTTTGAAGTGAATACAGTTTAGTAAATATCATTGGAATGATAGTTAATAGGACTAAAGCAATAATTATATCCTTTATTAAACTAGAAGCTCCTTTAGATTTATCATTAATTTTATCAGGGTCAATAATATAATTTAATAAATTAAATGCTAATACAAACAGCATTACGATACCAAGAATAGCATAAATTCGTCGAGTAAAATCTTCTACAATTGAATTATCCAATAAAGTAGCATTTGCTAGGTAATTAAAAGCTTTGTAAACAGACTGTGCAATTCCGTATATTGCTTTATCAAGCGCAAATGAAACCCCCTTAATCGTATTTTCGCCAAGAAAATTAATTAATAATAATTTATTCATCATCTAATTACCTGCCTTATCTGCATAATTTGTGCATGATGGATCATATGGGTCGAAGAGACAAGCTCTGCATATTTTAGCATCACTAGATTCACTATAATTTTCTACAAAGCTAAATATCGCATCTACAAACTTTGGTATAAAGAAAATAAGTACTGATGCTATTAATGCGTTTCCAAGTTTTTGTGCTTGTTTCTTTAATTCAGATTGTTCTCCACTCATTACAATTGATAAAAAATTAATACTCGATTTTACAATGATTATTAATGGTATTAATATTTTAATTATAATAATAATAATACCAACTGTTTTTAAAGCAGGTGCAAAATCTTGACAATTAGTATTCATATCGTCATCACGATTATAATCAGTTGAATAATCAATATCCATTATTATATTGTATTTATTGAAATCATTAGCTGCAAATACTTTTGTAACAAATGAAAAACAAATAGTAAAAATAAATAAAATTTTAACGATTTTTTTTATCATATTTATAATCACCACATTCATATGTAAATCGTGCACATATATTTTTTAATATTATTTGAGCAAACAATCATCGGGAACAGTAATTCCTGCCAAATCAAATAATACTGATACAATAATTGAAATAAAGAATAATAATACAGCCGCTATTAATCTTTTTACAAATCTACTTGAAGCTTTTTTTAATTCACTTTGGTCTCCACTAAGGGATGCTTTAATAAAGTCAAATGAAGTAAATAATATTATTAGTACTGGGCCTAAATATTGTATAAAAGTTAATATGTTTTTAACAACTTTTGTCATCTCTGCTGTTAAAATTCCTGTGCAAGTATCATCTTTGTCGCCAGAAACAGAAGGAACATTTTGTTTAAAAGAATTTTCAACTTCATTTTTTACATCAGCATCTGTAAAATTAAGATTTTCTAATTTTTGAGTTTTTTCTTCTTCAGTCAATGTAGTATCATTTTTAATTTCATCGCTACATTTTGTTTTGTACTCATGTGAACTATTAATTACGGTTTCTTCTATATTTTCATATACTGTACTATTTTCTATAAAATTAGGAATTTCATAACCGAATAAAAAGTTTTTTTGAAAATCCTGATTAATTTTATCTGATAATTTATCAATACTAAATTCAGAACAAGGGATATCACCAAAAGCCCAGTTTTCATAGTATGAAAGTATATTGTTTTCGTAATTATATTTTATTTCACTTGACCCTTTAAATTTTGTTCCTAGATTTGCAGCTTCTTCAGTGCAATAATTTTCTGAATCACTAAAGCATACTTCTGATGCCAAACCGGATATATCAACATAACTATAAGTAGGACATTTACCATTGTTTAAAAGAATATCTTTAACACTCTTTTCTATAAACACATATTTATGCTCTATATTCTGTTTATGCAAAGCAGTATTTATATCTGTTTCTTGACTATACCATGTAACATAAAAATTTTTATCTTCCAAGTCGTAATAAATATATGAACTAAATTTATTATAATAATCAGGATTTGTATCTGGGTAAGGCTGTTCTGTATTCGTATAAGCACATAAAGCGATACAAGTATTATTTTGTACACAATCATCCCATAAAGTTGATGAAAATGGATGATTAGCACCAGAAGCTTCTACACTATTGACAAATAAACAACAGCACCAAAAAATTAATGATAGGTATAATACTTTTTTCATTTAACTCACCGTTCTATATAAAGTATACCATTTTAAGACGCTAAACACAATAAAAAATCTTATATAAATATTTATTAAAAAAATGGAATAACCTATTCCATTTCACTAGTAGCAATTTCAACTGCTGACTTACAATTTTCATTTGCTGGATTGAACATACAATCATAGCATACATCGAAATCGATACCACTATCATTTTTAATATGATTAAAGTCTCCTACAAAACCGAAAACAACCATACAAATTGTAGGTATAAAAAATACTATTACACAAGCAACAATCTTTTTTACAAAATTTTTCATATTTTTTTTAACATCTTCAGATTTACTAGAAACTACAGCACGGCCAATATCTATGATTCCTAAAGCTATGAGAATTAAAGGAAGAAATAGTTTAAATATAGTAAGTCCTTGACCGATTAATTGAAGCATTGGAGACAAATTTTGACAAAATGTATTTGTATTCATATTTTCCCCCTTTAAAAAAAGTATACATAAAGTATACTTTTTTTTAGATTATTTGTCAAATGCAATAAATTTAGATATCTGATTTTGCATCTTTGCAAGTGCTATCCCATGGGGCTGTTATACACTTGTAGCAAATATCCCAATCAACTTGACTTTGTGTATTAGAGAAACCACTAACAAATCCAAACACTAACATTACTATAGTTGGAATAAAGAAAATTAATATACCACCAGCAATTCTCCAAGCTAGAGAAGTTGCACTCTTCTTGATTTCTTCAGGCTTACTAGAAACTGCTGCTTTACCTAAATCTACGAGGCCAAGCGCAATTATGACTAGAGGTATAACAATTTTAAAAATCGTTAAAGCCCAACCTACAAATCCTAATATTTCATGTGTGTTTGCACAGAATGTACCAGCACCAGCACCTAATAATAATAAACTGCTCATCTAAAACATCTCTCTTTCTTCTTAATCTAAGATAATTCTATCTTAGATATTGTATTTTGTCAAATAAATTAGTCTTTTTTCTGTAAATTAGAGTATTCAGAAATAAATTTTATATACTTAACACTATTTGGCAATATATTGCCAGATTCACCCACAGTATCTTCACTAATATTTACGCTGTAATAGTCTGTTTTATATTCTGCTCCACTAGTTGCTTCAATAGATCCTATATTATTTGTTGTTGTATCGTAATAATCTATTCTGTTTGAGGAACACACTAGATAAGAATATTTAGATAATTTTATCTTAGATTCTCCAACTATTATTTCTCCTTCATCTGAGAAAAAGTAAGTATCTAATCCATCGTATATAAAATAGTGCTCAATATTCTCATCGAAATCTTTAGTTATTAGTTTTCCTTCATTTATATATGTGAATGGTTGAAGTCTATATTCTAAATAATTTTCTTGTGGAAATATGATTATTTCATCATCAGTAAATATTATTTTATCATTAGTATAAATAGGTGCAGAATCAAAATTTATATTTATTTCTGGTTTAATATCGCTTATAAGTCCCTTTCTGCTGATCGTCATATCGGCATCAAACTCTAATTTTTGTGTACCGACATAAGTATACATCTCTGCCCTTTCCACTGTACTATAGTTTAAATATTTATCAGCGATTCGATAAATTATAAAGATAACTATTAATAATATAAGTAGCAATATAATTACAAATATTCTTGGATGATCATTCATTAGTCTTTTTATTTTTTCTATTATTTTTTTCATTTTACCAACCTCAATACTTTACCCTCGTTACGAAGTCTGTATCAACTTTTCCCGAAGCATAAGTGATACTCGTACACTTAAGTGTGATGTATCCAATATTTTCGATACTACTTATATCAAATGTACCGTAATAGCTCGAAGTAGCACTATCGCTATTAAATGTGTACGAAGTTATATAGTTATCGTCCACATATAATTCTACTACTGCAGAATACATAAGAGCATCGCTTTCAGAAAGCGTATACGACAAGGTTGTATTTGTAAGTTTAGTAACTGCTATAGTAGTTTCTGGAAGAATTGTACTGATACTATAATTTGTATCGAATGAATCATATAAGACGTTTAAATCTTTATCTAGATATGAATACTTATATACTAAATTGTATTTAGTATTAGGTAGTAATCCACTTATTTTTAAATTGCTACCATTTCTAGCTAAATAGTAAGTTTCAACTTCTTTAGTGACATCATTTTCAATCTCCAAGAATATGTTTTTATATTCGCTCTTAGGATCGTATATCGAATAGTCTATCGATAAATAATTAGTTCCAACCGTATTTCTAATTATACTGAAATTTTTATCTTGATATACCCTGTTATCTGTAATAGAACTTACTCCACCAGAACCTTCTTCGCTACTAGCATCTCCACCTTGATTCTCGTTACCGTTATCACCTGTTCCACCGTTTGAAGAAGCATCGCCTGTACTTTCACCAGTTGCAGATTCTCCATCATTACCAGTATTGCTTTCTTTATTAGCAACATATTCATTTGTACTTCCAATTATCTTTTTAAGATCGATTTCTCTATCTCCAAATGTTAGTATCTCATTAGCGATATCGAACGAATAAGCACTTGTAATTAGTTTGGTCTCTGTCAAAGTTTTCATATTTATTTTATTATTCGTGAGTGTCGCATTACCCAATTTGTCAAGTTCTACAATCAAATAGTCGTTAGCAGTAAAAGTTCCTTTTTCATTTTTTATATCGCTCGCAATGAGTAAGTACTTTCTATCAGCAAGTTTATAAAATTTAGGTACTACTGTATCTTCTACTATAGTCTCATCTTTTAAAGTATCTACAGATTCATCTTCGTTTATCTTATAAATCGTTCCATAAAGACTTATTATTTTGCTCGCTTGATTATAGACTACGACCTGTTTTGTAAGTGGAATCTCTTCTTCTTGATATTTTAAATAATATGCTCCGCTCCACTTTACTTTGAGTGTTCCAGTTCCATCGAGTATTATTTTGTTTTTGTCTCTATCGTACAAGACTGAGTTCACATCGATTATATACTCTTTTTTGTCTAAATCGCTTACCCTCTTTATAAAAAGGGCAAATACAATCAGTATGAGCAAACATATAACTAATACGATACCGATGTTTCTCTTGTTCTTTGAATCATACTTTCTCATATCCATATCCCTTTCTATTCAGAGTAATTTGCATAAGTGACTGTATCCACTAATCCTTCTTGTCCACTCAAGTTATTCGCATAGTATCTTACTACAACCCTTATTGCATCTTCATTAGTTAAAGATGACGCTCCATCGAGGTGCATGTCTAATTTCCACTTACCATCTACATTTGAAAATTTCAAAGCATCTCCCGTATATTCATAAGTTCCTATAAGAGCATTTTCTTTGCGGACAGTTGCGATTACCTTAGTAATATTTTTAAGATTGTTAGCACCAGTATAATCGATTGTCAATGTGTTATTTTCTCCAACTGAAAGTGTACCTGTACCTAAACTCAAGTTATATTCACTTCCAGTAGTTATATAGTCGTAACCCATAGCATCCGACAATTTCTGTTCTAGCGAAGCATTATTCCTATACGTCGTAGCTTTTACTGTTATCGAATAATATGAATTTGGATCGAGGTTCTTATATACTAAGTTAGTATTAATTTCATCTAGTAAATTTAGATGTACATATCCATCCTCGTCTATTTGATGTCCTTCAGGTTTATAAGATTTTCCGAAGTCGTCTGTAACTTTTACATAATAATCTGCATTTTGTATTACATAATCTAAATCGCTTACGGCAACATTGAAACTTATCGCATATTTACTTTCTCCACTAGGAATGTATGCGTTTCTATTCGTTATACTAAACGTTGGATTTCTTAATTCAGTAATTTCTTCATTATCCTTTAGATGTGGAATGAATTTATCGTTATATAATTCTAGAGTATAAGCGTTGTCATCTAATGTAATTGCAGTAACGATAAGGTTGTATCCATTATCACCGTATAAGAATTTGTCATCGCTGACATCGTATTCACTTACCAATGTCTCAGTTATATCTTCTACCGTCTTATCTTCGAATACTTTTGTGCCATCGCTAGATGTGACTGTAAATAGAAGTTTAAAGTTATCTGTATTTAGCAACTTTGTAGTAATTTCAATTTTACGTTTCATATAAGTATCTTGATTGAACTCACTACTGTATGAAGCATCTATATCTGAAAGTATTTCTTCTGCACCATAAGTATCTACTGTCTTCGTCTTGATTTCAAAAACGCCATCAGCTCTATAGTCGTATAGTTCTGTCTTTACGTATTCACCACTGCTATTTAGTATGTAAGCATAAACTTTGTAGTAATAAGTGTGATCTGGTTTTAAATTAGTAAATGTATACTTTAATGTTGCATCCAAAGCATCTAAATCTAATTCGCTACTTAAAGTTACTGGACTACTATAAGTATCATCCTCATATAAGTCGACATAAATCTTATAGTCTCCACTTTTGAATTCATTAGTAACTATCGTCTCAGTTAAACTGCTTATGTCTAAATCTAAATTTACAGTATTTATATTGCTAGTAGTTGTAGACTTTACCATTGGTATGATGCTCGTAAAGAAGAAATGATCATCGCTAGTAGTCAAAACTGTCTCCTCTACGACTTTCGGATTGTATGTGCCGTAATTTGAATATTCTACGCCACCTGTAGTTATGTTTAATTTAAAGTTTGCACTTGGCAAATCGTCTTTAAATGCATAACCGCTTATATTATTTTTGATCGATATATTAGAATCTGAATATTCAAAAGTATATATTCCATCCGGATACGTCTGATTAGATTTTACACTGCCGGTATCGCTTACTACTAGATAGTTGGAATTTGAGCCATCTTTAAATACAAAGTATTTTCCAGTTTGGTTTAATCCGATTAATCCATTTTCATAATAAGCAGTCACACCAACATTTGCATTAGTACCTTGAAATTCTTCCATGTTTTTATAATCTATTAAGATACAATTGTCTACTCCTGCATTATTACAATCCACTAAATTTCTTCTGGTATAGACAAAGTTTTTACTGTTATTGCTACTCTTTATACTGATATCAAAAGCGTCACTTCTAGATAAAAGAGAATTGTCATTGATTATAATGCCGAGCTGATTACCTGAATCGCTGTATTTTAATGTATAAGAACTAGTAAGTTCGTGGTAACCGTCGAATAAGAATGTCCCTTTAGAAACTAAAGAATAGCCTTCTTCTAAAGCCGTGTTGACTTTGTTATATTTTATCGTATATACATTTCCAGCAGTTAAATTTTTAAACGTTACGAACTGATATTCGTCGCTCTTACTAATCTCTTCCGTATCAATAAGATTATTTTGTGAATCGTAAATGTAAATGTTATTACCATATAAGGCGTCATCTACGTCTTTTGTAACTTTATACATATAAGTGAGAGTATTAGCAGTGCTTTCCCACGTAGCCATTGCTATATAAGGATTTTCTTTAACAGGATTAAAGATGCTTTCTCCACCATCTTCAGATACGGCAATTACAGGTTCTGATGGGAATAATCCGTCGCTCATTACTATTTGGAAACCAAAATAGTATTCATTACCTCTACTGAAGTTTTCTATATTTTCATCATCTAAGAAGAACATATGAGTAGTAGTCTTTTTCTTTTCGCTAGTATAGATTAAGTTGCTATCTTTATCGAATATGTAGAAGACATAGTCCCAATTTATTATGTTATCAGCTCCACTTACACCATAATACTGTCTCAAAATATCTTCGACATAAATGGTAGCGTCTATCTTATATGCTGCTACGGTAGACCCATCTAAGCCTTCAACTCTCTCATCTTCATCTAATTCTCTATTTAAAACAGGTTTTACAGTGGCTGTAGTACTTTCCTTTTGTTTCGCATAATACTCAAGTAGAAATGACTTAGTGATAAGTGTCTCTACTTCGTTATTTTCGATGTCGATTTTATTGCTCTCTTCGGTTACTTCAGCGATTGGTACATCGTACGCATCCGTAAATTCTATCATATAGTTTACGTATGCCCAGCCAGTATCATCAGTAATTTTATTCAATAAATCTTCGATATTTTCGATTCCAAAAAATTTATTAGTCATTTGAAAATCTTTGTTATATAGTAAATTCTTAATTTCCTCATTAGTCAAATTGACTACATTACCAATCTGTACTTTATTTTTAGATTTATCTAGAGCATATAGAGTTACTTTCATAGTTTTAACTTGATCTATAAACTTGTTGCTACTGCTATTCGATTCTAAAGATAGAGTTACATTTATTGGGTACTCCTCAGTACTCAAATTATCGGTTTTCTTTACTATCTTTAAACTTGGTATGTCGGCAGTAGTTGCACTAAACGGATTACCTATTATGACTTGAGAAGATAGGGCTCCGTCTTCAACGATATCACCAATCAGTTCCATAGTGTAAAGAGTATTTGCGCTTAGACCATCTATAGAGAAATTGCTCACTTTGAATTCGTTTTCATTTTCAGTAGGTTCAAAAGTGACACTCTTAAATCTTCTTATACCGTTTACGTAGTATGATACACTAAACGAGTTAGGTCCATCGCAGTATTCTCTTCCTTCCATAGGTATAGTACAATCAGGGTCTTGAAGAGTAATAGAACCTGTAATCGTATTAAAAGTTGTATTCTCCTGATCTAGAACGAACGATACGGTTGCACCAGTACTGATGAATTTAGAACTATAACCTGTTTCTATTTCTCTAACCTTTTCATTATCGTTATATTCTACTATCGCTCTAAATCTGTAGTTAGTGTTCGCTTCTATTCCATTTTCACCGATACTCAAGTTTAAATTTGGAGAAGTTATAGTAGTCTCATATACAGTATTATCTAAATCTGTATCTTTATAAATTAAGAATGTATATTTAGTAATACTTGAATCAGGATCGTTTATTCCATCAACACTTAAGTTGAAAACTGATCCGTCATCGTTGCTGCTGACTTTTACGAATTTTACTTCTGGTTTTTGTTTAAGTGTTTTAACTGTTTTAGATAGGTATCCATTAGAACTAGCATAATTTACATTACCTATTTTAAAAGATTTTACTCTAATCGTATAAGTACTATTGCTGTCTAAATTAATGTAATCTATCGTATTATTTGATGGCGTTACCGTTTTCGAACTGTTTTCAACTAAATTGTTATCTTTATCGTAGAGTTCTACTGTAGCTTCCTCTACACTGCTTCCTTCTGCAAAGACCATTTCATAAATAAGTTCATTATCGCTTATCATTATCTTGTTTAGACTAACACCAAAAGTGTCAGTGGTAAACATTCTTTGCAAGTATTCTGTATCGTTTTTGCTTCCAGTTGACTCTTTTATCGTTAGCATATAAGTTCTGTCACTATTTAGAGCATCTGAATATAGACTGAGATATCCTGTCGAAGTCATGTTAAAAGTAGGTGTTATTACTTCGTTTGTGGTTGTATCTGTTATAGTTATATCCAAATCGCCTTTTAATTTTAATGGATTGTTGACTTGGCATATAGCAGTAACGCTCTTTACATCGACCATGAGTTTAACTAGTTCAACGCTAACTTCATCATCGGTTGGAGGTACTTCTTCGGTTCCTTGTCCACTACCATCACCACTATTTTCACCTGTTCCAGATTCATGAGAGCCATTTCCACTATCGTTTCCGGATTCTCCATTTGAGCTTTCCTTTTCATCATTACTTTCATTTTCACTGTCTTCTGGAGTTATAGTGATATTTTCATTTCCATCGATGGTAACTTGTGTCATACTTAACATGCTCTCACCATCGTATAAAATATTTTTAGTTCCTAAATCGATTATCGTCTTGTCTTTTACATATATCAAAGTTCCATCTGCTGTAACCTGATAAGAGTCTTTATCATTTTCAATTAATATAATTCCATCTTCTATGAATGTTAATTCAAAATAATCGCCATCTATTAATCCATCTACACCAGGTACTTTGATGCTTAAGTCTTTTCCTGCGATAAGGTATTTATTGTCACTAACTCTCAAGAGTATATCCTCAAAATAGAGGCTTTCATCTCCATTTTTAATCGTATAACCGCCATCGTCGTATTCTATAATAGATTTATTAGTAATATTATAATAAGGCGCTATGCTTTCACTAATTCCATTTAAATCTACAAATGCACCATTTTTTAAAAGTGCAATAGACCCATCTACGTAGTGGATAAACGAACTTTGGTCAACTTCTGAAATTTTACCATCATTCGTCGTAAAGACAATCTTTTCATTTAAATTTAATCTGTATGTAGTTCCACTATTGAATTCTAGTACTTTGTTTGAACTTATAATATAACCAGCATCATCAAACAAAGTTAAATTTTTCTTAGTCAAAGCTATAGAACCAAAAGCTAAAACCATAATAAAAACTATACTTAAACTCACAATAAATATAAATCTATTATTATATAATTTATTCACCAATATGCACCTACTTACCTTTATAAAACAATTATACTAAGATTAAATATTTTAGTCAATTACAGAACATTAAATTTTAATTTTTTTATAAATAAAACTGCTCGTTTAAAAGCAGTTTTATTTGTTTTTAGAAAGCATCTTTTCTAATCCACTAAGTTTATGGACGAGCTTGTTAGATTTAACTTCATCATTAATATTTGTCAAAAAAGTAAGTGTCAAAGCATAAATATTCCCACTATTTAAAGAATATTCTTTTTTAGTAAAATCGTTGCTCTGAAAAATGCAGGGAACTTTTCCAGAAAAATTTACTACCTTTTGTACGACTCCATCCATGACAGGAGCGTGCATACCATAGAGACTACTTATGATAAAAGTATAATTTTTTTCTTGTGATGCTTCACTAATACTCTTTATGACTGTATCTATTTTTTGTAGGTCACCTTTTATCATATCCATTTTATTATAGAGTCCCACTTGGTAATCTATTATATAACCATCGAAATTGTTTTTTTCAAATATATCGATTGTACTTTCTTTAGTCGCAAAAAGGCTTATATCGTTTACCGCGTACGCTATGTTAGGACTCTTTTTCTTTTCCATTCCATTAAGATAGAAATTGATATCATTTACTCTGTCTTGAGTAGTTAGCACTAATATCTTGATTTGATGTTTTTCTATGAGACCTGCAAAAGAACCATTTATTTCCAAATCTTTCGTAAACATGTGCGGTATATTGTCCTTAAATGGATATAAACTAAACAGTTTTACTGGCATTTTAGTAAAATCCGAGAAAAAGCGGTCCATCTCTACATCGTCGTAATTCATAAATAGTACACTATCGTTTTCTTTAAGAGCAAAGCCTTTATTTACCATAAATACTCCAGCATTCTCTGGATTGACTATTTCATTTCTTAGAACATCTATTTTCTTTTCTGCTTCGTTCCAATGCTCTCCAAATTCTCGATAAAATGTTCTTAGCATGTCATCAGAATTTATTTTATTTTTTCCGACAATTATTCCCACTTTACAATAGGCACCTAATTCAAATGAAAGTTTGTTCAATACTTTTGAAATAGCTGCATAATTAGCTGTGCTCGTTCCAGTTAAAATTAGATGTACAAAAACTCTCTTATCTTTAGTTCCATTTATAATTCTTAGAAATTCTCTCATTTGATTTATTTTTGCATCGTCTTCTAATGCGTAAAAAATGTGCAAGTTGTTTTCAGCCGTTATAGAATTTTTAACGTCTTGCAAAATTTTATTTCTATCTAAATGTTTATCGAATATGAGCATGTCGATTTCGTCCTCGTATCCTTTGCCTTTGCCAGATATGCTGAAAAGTTTATATCCGTTATTATAATCACCAGCAGGTGTAGATAGAGTTCCGAATAGATATGTTTTTGTCATCGCATCTAAATTTGGCATCAACTTAGAACTGTATACTTCTGCAGAATCACTTCTCTCTACGCCAAAACCGTTTATCAACATCAGTATTGTCTTTCTCATATTTTCACCCTACTTTATTCTACAAATGATTATATCACACTTCTATCGCTTTTTGTAAAATATTTAAAAAGAGTACTAATAAGTACCCTTACATTTCAAATTGTGAATTATATAATTCAGCGTAGAAACCACCTTTAGCCATAAGTTCTTCGTGATTACCGACTTCAATAATATTTCCGCCGTTCATAACTAATATTTTATCAGCATTTTTAATCGTAGATAATCTGTGTGCAATTATAAACGATGTTTTTCCTTCAGTCAGTTTATCCATTACTTTTTGAACTAATTCTTCAGTTCTAGTATCCACGTTACTTGTTGCCTCGTCTAATATTAAGAATGGTGCATTCTTAATCATACCTCTTGCAATAGTTAAAAGTTGTCTTTGACCAGCAGATATACTTTCGGAGTCGGATAGTACAGTATTTAAACCGTCTGGCAATGTACTTATAAAGTGTTTAAGGCCAACAGTTTTTAAAGCACTGCTTACTTCTTCATCACTGATATTGCTTTTATTATATACGATGTTTTCTCTTACAGTTCCCTCAAATAACCAAGTATCCTGCAACACCATAGTAAATAGATCGTGAACATTTTCTCTCGTCAAATCGTTTATTGATGTTCCATCTATCTTTATATCACCGTCGGTAACTTCATAGAACTTCATGAGCAGATTTACAATTGTGGTTTTACCTGCACCAGTTGGACCGACGATAGCAATCTTTTCACCGGGTTTAACTTTGATACTGAAATCTTTTATTATAGTCTTTTCTGGTTCATATCCAAACTTTACGTGATTAAATTCGATATTACCTTTGACATCATTTACAGAAAGTTTTTTAACTTTATCTGTTTCGTCTTTCATCTCTTCTTCATCTAAAAATTCAAAAACTCTTTCTGCAGAAGCTGCAGCACTTTGAAGCGATGTTAAACTTTGGGCAATTTGTGTTAAAGGTGAAGTAAAAAGTCTTACATAGACTATAAATGCTACTATTACACCGAATTCAATAGTTCCATTCATAGTTAACATTGCCCCAACTACACAAACAGCAACGTACGAAAAATTACCTATAAAATTCATAAGTGGTTGCATAAGTCCTGATAAAAACTGACTCTTCATATTGCATAAAAACAAATTGTAATTTAATTCATCAAATTTTTCGTTTGCACTTTTATAACCATTATATGCTTTTACGACATTGTAGTTAGAATAAATTTCCTCTATATGTCCATTCATTTTACCTAACTCTTTTTGTCTCATTATAAAGTATTTTTGAGATTTTGAAAGTATCACTGCGGTAAAACTAAATCCTACAAGCGAAGATATAATAGCAGTTATTGCCATAGTGAAATTTGTATGAAACATCATTACGACAGAACCGATAAGTAGTGCAACAGCAGCTATGAAGTTTCCAAGAGATTGGTTAATAGATTGGCCGATTAAATCGACATCGTTAGTAACTCTCGATAATATATCGCCATACGAATGACTGTCGAAATACTTGAGTGGAAGTTTATTTATTTTTACTGAAATACTGCTTCTAAAACTTTGAGATAATCTATTTGCAACAGTAGCAGAAAGAAGCCCTTCTACGAGATTAAAAGTAGCACTTAGTAAATAAATTATTATCAAAAGCTTAGCTATTTTATTAACTTCATCAAAATCTATTCCAGTCATAATACCGTTAGTTATAGTATTGACTAAATCAGATAAATGATCAGGTGCAATTATAGAAAATATCGAACTAAATATAGCACATAAAACTCCAATTATTAGGATTGGCATATACTTCTTAGAAAATTTTGCTAAATTTTTTAAAGCCTTTTTTAAATCTTTAGGTTTTTCAAAAGTTGGACCGTGCTGACGTTCTACATGTTTACTATCTTGCATTTTCTAGTTCCTCCTTTGAAAGTTGTGAATAGGCAATCTCTCTGTAGACATCGCAATTTTTTAAAAGTTCTTTATGAGTTCCTATTCCTGCACACTTGCCATCTTCTAGTACGATAATCTGATCGGCATCTATTACTGTACCGATTCTTTGTGCGACGATTATCATAGTTGTGTCTTTAAAGTTTTTCTTGAGTTCTTTTCTCAGTTTATAATCTGTCTTGTAATCAAGTGCGCTAAAAGAATCGTCAAAAATGTATATTTCAGGATCTCTAGCTATCGCTCTAGCTATCGCTATTCTTTGCTTTTGTCCGCCAGAAATATTTGTTCCACCTTGAGATACATCGTCATCATACCCGTTTGGCATTGCTTCTACGAAATCTTTTGCTTGGGCGATTTCAATTGCTTTTTTGACAGTAACTTCACTCTTTTTAGGTTTTCCATTCTCTCCATAGTCGACATTGTTATAGACTGAATCGGAAAACATGACTGCTTTCTGAGGTACATAGCCTATTTTATTGTGAAGAATTTCTAAATCGTAATCTTTAACATTTATTCCATCTACTAACACTTCCCCACTTGTCGCATCATAAAATCTAGGTATTAAGTTAATAAGTGAACTTTTTCCAGAGCCAGTTGACCCTATTATCGCTGTGATACTTCCTTTTTTAGCTTTAAACGATATATCTTTCAATACAACATTTTGTCCATCTGGATATTTGAAGGATACATTCTTAAATTCAACTTCGCCCACTTTATCCTTTAAAGTTGTTTTAACAGTTCCATTTTTAATGTTTGGTTCAGTATCTATAACTTCATTTATACGTTTAGCTGATACACTCGCTCTTGGGTACATGATGAATATCATAGCGAGCATTATAAATGACATTATAACTTGCATCGCATAACTCGAAAAAACGACCATATTAGAGAATATATCAATTTTATCCATAAGTTGTGCTCCGTCTATAAGTTTTGCCCCTATCAAATATATTGACAAAGTTAAAAAGTACATGACTAAATACATCACTGGCGAAAGAATAGACATCATTCTTTGGTTAAACATCTGCAATTTTGTAAGCGAAGTGTTTTTGTTTTCAAATTTATTTTCTTGATATTCTTCGGCGTTAAAAGCCCTTACTATTCTTATACCTTTTAAATTTTCACGAGTAACATTGTTGACATCATCTATCATTTTTTGTACTTTTTTAAATTTAGGTAGAACGGTTATCATCAATATAGAAATTATTACTAGCAACACTAATACTGCTACTCCAGTTGCAACGCTCCATTCGATACCTTTATTAAGTATCTTTAGAATTGCCCATACTGCCATGATAGGCGATTTTATAAGCAACTGCATACCCATGGAAATAAACATTTGTACTTGCGTAATATCGTTAGTCGTCCTAGTTATGAGGGAACTAACTGAGAATTTATTCATCTCTTCCATACCGAATTCTTCCACTTTATCAAATATTCTCTTTCTAATCTTTTTAGATAAAGATGCAGAAGTAAAGCTAGAAAGAAATCCGACTATGGCCATTAAGACTAAGCTGCCTAAAGCACAAAGTAACATGTAGCCACCTTGGACTAACACATCGCTCATTGCGCTACCTTCTGTCGAGACTAAAGTCGTAATCTCCGACATATAATCTGGCATTTTTAACTCTAACCATACTTGTCCTATTATAAGTAGGCTCATTACTGAAATTATGCCAAACTCTTTTTTATTTAAATTTTTAAGTAGTTTAAACATCTTTATTTTTTTCCTTTCAAAAAATTGACAAATTAAAAAAGATAATAATCTTTTTTATTTAATCTTTTCTATTTCCATAAAGAAGTATCAGTCTTAAAATTTCTAAAACTGTACTTGCAACACTTGCGACATATGTCATTGCCGCTGCGGATAAAACGGTTTTACCCTTTACTAACTCTTCACTAGTCAGTATTTCACCAGTTTCTAACTCCTTTAATGCCCTTTTAGATGCATCTAATTCAACCGGTAAAGTCACTAGTTGAAAAACTAATATTACAATTTCTAATAAAATACCTATCCAAATGAGATTTATCATTTGAAATATAATACCTATAAGTATGGCAAAATAACCTGCATACGACGAAAAATTTACGAACGGTACGAGTGCCGATCTTATCTTCATAAAAGTGTAATTATCTCTATCTTGAAGAGCATGACCACATTCGTGAGCAGCAACTGCTACTGATGCGATAGAAGATGTATTATATACATTAGTTGAAAGCCTTATTACTTTTCTAGTCGGATCGTAGTGATCTGTTAAATATCCTTTAGTTTCTACTACATATATATCTTTTAATCCGTTTTTTGTTAATATGCTTCTTGCTGCTTCTGCACCTGTCATATCTTTATGATTCTTGACTTTTAAATATTTTTTATAACTGGAATTTACAAATATCTGTGCACCAATTGTAATTACCAAGGCAATTAAAGTTATGCCATAATTTATAATGAAATAATCCATCTATAACTCCTTTCTAAAGTTATATTGACATAAACCGATGTAGTACATCGATTTACTTAAGATTATAACACGATATGTAGTTTTTAACAATCACAATAAAGGTGAAGTTTATTTCACAATTTTAACTATTTTCTATTCCATAAGTATAAGTTTTAGGATCTTCAAAAATCGGTACTTCTGGTGGAACTATAGTAAGTACAATATATGTGATTAAAACAATAATTGATATAAAGATGCTTACAAAATTAGGTAAAACTCGATTTGCCCTATCATAAAAGTGTAATGCTAGTAGACTACTTAAAATAATGCTAACTATAAATATGGAAATATCGATTACTAATCCTTCGATAGCGAGTCCGCCTTTAAATAGATAGTAAGCACCAGGTATAAAGAGTATGTTAAATATTATTGCTAAAATCATAGATGATAAAAATCTTTTTTTATCTATATTACTCTTAAATAATGTAATACCAATATAATATAAGAGTATCGGTATAGTTGTTAGTTTAGTGTGTTCCCAAATAGATTCATTTATGGGAACTAGCAAACCTATAAAAAAGTTTTTTCCAGTTAAATCGTATACGAAATGAAATACAGTTCCTATTATAAATACAAACCATATAGAATTTAATATATATTTTTTACCTTTATCCATAAAATCACCCTATTAATAATATGTGCAAAAAGAATAAATAATTATAATATCAACTCTCAATATACAGATTTATTTCACCATTTTTATATTTATCGTATATTTTATTCCATATTACACTTTCTACATAACGAGCTTTTTTAGGATGTATAAGGTATCTTAATGTCAGTACTATATGAGAATCTTCTATCTTAGTGTATATGATTGGATCATAATTATTGTAGTATATACGATATGTAGTACTAACTTCTCCTATTTGGTTTTTCATCTTTCTAGGAATATTTTTAACTATGTCTATGTTGTTAATTATTTTGTATATCGCCTGTTTATTCTTTACTAAGTCACAGTTCATATCTAAATCTATTTTTATTTCATTCCAAATATATTTAAACCCCTTAGTTAAGTTTTTAACGGGATATAAAAATATACAAGAATTTGGAAAGTTCACTACTATTCCAGTAGATTGACCATTTTCCTCTTTATCTGAGACTTCCAATAATTCAAAACTCAACATCGATAATCCTATGACATCTCCTTTAACTCCATTTACTTCGATTCTATCTTCTAGTTTAAAAGGATGATTTATTTTAATATATAATCCGCAAAACCAATTGAGTATGATATCCCTAATAGCGATTGCAAACGCAGCCGAAAGAAAGCTTATGAGAGTTATTATATTAGATATATAGTCGTTCCAAAAATATATTAAAATCAGCCCATATATCGTATTAGAAATTATTCTTACTGTATTATATATCGTATAACTCTTTTTTTCATCATTTATAAACTTGAATATCCTTTTACATGTTAATTTTACTAAACTTATAATCATAAAAGCAATTATAGAATTTACAATTAACACTAATTTTTCATCATTTATTCCTAATAAATTATCTGTCATCCGTTCACTTCTTTCTTTGTGGGAAT
>CALVPA010000037.1 GCA_944350395.1 uncultured Bacilli bacterium | reverse complement strand
CAGTTGAATGTGTTTTATTTGTAATAAATTATTTTATACAAAAAATGTTCATATTCACAGATAAGAAATGGACAATACCGGAAGCGTTAAAAAAATATGTATTTCTTTTGTTAGCTATACTTACATCGTTTTCTTTTATAGTAGAACTAGATCCAAATAAAATAATATTAAACACTAGGCACAATACAGATGCTATTCCATTTTTAATTTTGGCTGTGTTTTTGTATATGTTTTACAAAAAATACATGTTTAAAACTAAAAAGAGAACTGGATTTAGAGTGCTTTCTATTATATTTACACTGCTTTTAATTTTTGGTTATAGTTTTGATGTAACAGACTCTGCTAAATTGGTTTATGGGAATGCGGCATTTATCGCAATATCTATAATAAAATTCATCGGAATTTTTCCATTTATAGAAATAGCGCTAAATAAAATATATGATTATTTTACAACTCTAGAGATAAAAGATATAAAAAAAAATAGAATAGTCGAGTGTTTTGAAAAACATCCATTTATATTTTCATTTGTAGTAATATTGATATGTTATTTACCATATATAATTGCATTTTATCCTGCGATTATGGGATATGATCCCGCTAATCAAATTAAAGAGGTTCTTGGTATACATAACAGATATATGGATAGTGTAGTACTTTTAGATGAAAGTGTTACTATTACTAATTTTAATCCAGTCATTCACACATTACTTTTAGGCTATTGTTTTAAATTTGGAATAAATATAGGGAGCGTAAATATAGGACTATTCTTATATAGCATTATTCAAGTTTTATTTATGGTTTGCACCTTAGCATATTCGATTAAATTTTTAAAAAGAGAAAAGGTACCCAATAAAATAATATTTATAATTTTAGCGATGTACTCACTAATACCTGTTTTTCCTTTTTATGCTATGTCTACAAATAAAGATACATTTTTTACAATGCTAATACTTTTATACATAATTAAACTATATGAACTTATAAAGTACGATTATAAATTTAAAAATATAATTGTTATGACATTACTGTGTATAATGCTCTTTCTATTTAGAAATAATGGTATTTATACAATTTTATTGAGTTTACCATTTTGTCTAATCGTCTCTAAAAATAAACGAAAAGAAATTATTCTTACATTATTTATTGTCGTTATTTCTTATGTAGGCTATAATAAAGTACTACTTCCTTACTATAAAATAACTCCTACAAGTATTAGGGAAGTTTTGTCTGTTCCTTTTCAGCAAACTGCAGCACTAATAAAAAATGATGAAGATATAATTTCAAAAGAAGACAAAGAAGTAATATCGAAAGTATTAGATTATGATAAGATAATGGAAAAATATGATCCAGAACTTGCAGACAATGTAAAAAATACTTTTAATCGCTATGCTACAGACGACGATGTGAAAAACTATTTTGGAGTTTGGTTTAAATATCTATTAAAAAGACCTTTAACGTATGTAGATGCTACTGTCAATAATATATATGGTTATTTTTATCCAAATACTAGTAGATGGTATCTATATTATAGTTATAATACTAAATTAAAAGATGCCGGTTTTGACTATCATTATAATAATTTATCGGGACTAAGAAGCGTGCTTTCAGGACTTGGAAACGGTTTTCAATTTGTGCCAGTGTTGGGATTATTTGTCAATATCGGTTTTACAGTTTGGATTTACCTTTATTTGCTCACATATTCAATAATAAGTAAAAACAAGAAATATATATTGATTTTATTGCCAGCTCTATCTTTAATACTCGTCTGCATGGCTAGTCCTGCAAATGCATATTTTAGATACGCAATGCCATACATATTTTCTCTTCCTGTTGTACTTGCAATTTTATATAAAAACAAAAATTCGTCACAATTATAATGGCGAATTTTTATCATATTTAGTCAATACAATAATAATGAAATTTAAAACTTACTATGTTATAATACGAGAAAGGCGATTTATATGGGAAAAATAATTGAATTTAAAAATACTAATTTCGGTTACGATAACACTAATACGTTTAATGATTTCAATATGGAAATTAATGCAGGTGATATAGTAACACTAGTTGGCACGTCTGGAAGTGGTAAAACTACATTATTATCCATGCTATGTAATAAACTACCTAACGATACACTTTTTTATGGAGGAAACAATATCAAGGACTGTGACATTAAAGAATTACAAAAAGAATTAGTCGTCGTATTCGACACTCCACTTTTGACTAATTCAATCGATACCGAATTATCATATTATTTAAAAAAATTAGGATTAGACACAAGTGAAATAAATTCGCGTGTAGACAATTTTAAAAATAAATTTGATTTATCTAGATTTGCTAATATACAATTTAAACAATTGTCTCATTCTGATACTAACTTAATAAAGATTTTAAGATATCTCATAATAGATCCTGATTTTTTAGCAATCGACAATGTGCTAACCGGTGTCCAAGAAGCTGATAAGAAAAAAATTATTGACTACATAAAGAGTAAAAATATAACTTTGTTAAACGTTACTACAAATTTAAAAGATTCATTATATGGGAACAAAATTTTTGTGCTAGAAAATTTTGTACTTATATTGGAAGGAAACACGATGTCAGTATTAAAAATGGACACTTTACTTAAAAGACTTGGCTTTAAACTTCCTTTTACAGTGGATTTGAGTATAGAGTTAAATCATTATGATTTGACAAAAAAAATCTATACTGATAAAAAAAAGTTGGTGGATGAATTATGGAAATAGAATATTCTAATTTTGCGATCGATAACGACATTTATGGTATGAATGAGATATGTGGATTAATTGAGATTGATTCTAACTTTATATACAACAATTTTTACGATGTGCGTAAAATTAAATATAACGAAAAAACTCGAGTATTACTATTTTTTGGACTAATACTAAATAAAAAAAATAGAACGTTTATAAAAAAAGCATTTGAAGAACTTGGCTTAACTGAAACATTAAAAATTCGTAAAATGAAAAATTTATCGACAAGTGAATTAGCAAAAATTTTGATTATCAAATTATTAATTGGCTCTTCAAAAGTTATATTTTTAGACCATATAGATAATGTGCTTATCGACAAGGACGTAAAAAATATTATAAAATTTATTAAAGATAAAAAAAACATAATAAATAAGACAATAATTTTTTCTACTGACGATATAAACTCGGTAGTCGAAAAGTGTGAACGCTATATAATAGTTGAGGAAAATAAAATAATATATAATGGCTGTGATATAAAAGAACTTCCACTTAAAACAGATATTATAAATTTTGTAGATATAGCAAATGAAAAGGGTGCTAAACTAGATTACTACAAGGATATAAATGATCTATTAAAGGCAATTTATAGAAGTGTGAAGAAATGAAATACTTGATAACAGTATCATACGACGGCTCTAAATATTGGGGATTACAAAAACTTAAAAATAAATTAACGGTGCAAGGAGAATTAGAACAAATTCTTACAAAATTAAACGAAAAGCATGTTTCAGTAAAATGTTCTGGCAGAACCGATAGAGGAGTACATGCACTTTGTCAAAAATGTCACTTTGAAATCGAAAAGAAAACGAATCCCTATAGACTCCGATATTATTTAAATAGAGCATCGTCGCCTTATCTGTATATAAAAGATTGTACAGAAATAAACGATGAAAACTTTCATGCGAGGTTTTCTGTTAGATCAAAGACATATCTATATAAAATAAACACCGGAGAATATGACCCAATAAAGAGTGATTATGTCTATAATTATAATAAAAAATTAGATATAGATTTAATGAAAAAAGCATCTGTCCTAATAGAAGGTGGACACGATTTTAAAGCGTTTGTGTGTGGAAAACACAAAACTTATGATAGTATTATCGATTATATTAAAATTTATAGTAGTGATGAGAATACAATAGAAATTGAAATAAAAGGGAAAGCATTTTACACATATATGGTTAGAAATATAGTATCCATACTAATATTAGTTGGAAGTAAAAAAATAAATAATTGCACAGTAAAAAAATTGTTAGAAAAAAAGGAAAGGGCAGTAGAATATAGTCCAGCCCCTGCTTGTGGACTATATTTAAAAGAAATTTTGTATTAGTATGAAAAAACTTACCGTAAAAGATATATTTTGGATTTTTATGATTAGCTCTTTTTTAGGGGTAATAGTAGAAATGATTTGGTGTCTTATAAAAAATGGATATATTGCATCGAGACAGGGCGTCATATATGGGCCATTTAACCCACTATATGGAATTGGTGCTATTCTTATTACCTATTTTTTGCTTCCAATAAAAGATAAAAAAAATATATATCTATTTTTAGGCGGTCTCATAATAGGATCTCTTTTAGAATATATCGTTCACTTCGGACAAGTGTTATTCTTTAAAACATATTCTTGGAACTACTCACAAAAAATATTAAATTTAAATGGTCGAATTGATATTTTACATTCTATCTTTTGGGGATTACTTGCAATATTGTGGATTAAGAAAATTTTTCCAGTTATAAAGAAATTGGTTGCTAAAATTAATCCAGATCTGAATAAATGGTTAATGATATGCATTGCTTCCTTTATGATTTTAAACATGTCTGTATCTATGATGGCTATTGCTAGATGGAGTGCAAGGACTAGAGGAATTGCGCCTATCACATATGTAGATAAATTTTTAGATAGAAAATATGACGATGAATTTTTAAAAAAAGTTTTTCCAAATATGCGTATAATAAAAAATGATAATCGTAAAAAGGCATAAATATTGTAGAATTTTAGTTGACTTTTTAGTACTTTTCCCATATAATCTTAATCGGTACATTTTATTTGATGGAAATTTTTGATGTGGGAAGTTAAAAATGGAAATCAGTGAAAGGAAATAGTTATGAATACATTTATGCAAAAAAAAGAAACAATAACACGTAAATGGTATCTCATCGATGCTGAAGGTGAGACACTTGGACGCCTTGCTACTAAGGTTGCTACAATTTTAAGAGGTAAACACAAGGTTACTTATACACCACATGTTGATACAGGTGACTATGTAATTATTGTAAATGCATCTAAGGTTAATTTGACTGGAAAGAAATTAGATAACAAGATGTATTACGATCACAGTGGATTCCCAGGTGGTCTAAGAGAGAGAACTGCTAAAGAAATGGTTAATAATTATCCAGTAGAAATGGTTGAAAGAGCTGTTAAAGGAATGCTTCCACATGGAAGATTAGGTCGTCAAATGGCAAAGAAATTATTTGTCTACGCAGGACCAGAACATGAACAAATTGCTCAAAAGCCAGAAAAGATTAGTGTACGTTAGGAGAAATGAATATGAGTAAGAAAGTAATAACTGCAACAGGACGCAGAAAGAGATCAATTGCTCAAGTCAGAATGGTTTCTGGTACAGGAAAAATAACAGTAAACGGACTTGATGTAAACGAATATATGCCTTTTGCAACATTAGTTATGGATTTAAAACAACCTCTAACAGTTACCAATAATGAAAATACATTTGATATCGATGTAAACGTTAAAGGCGGTGGATTTAGTGGTCAGACTGGTGCAATTAGACTTGCTATCACAAAAGGTTTATTAGAATACGACGCAGAGACTGATCAAACTAGAGAAGATTCATATCGCAAAATATTAAAGGCAGCTGGATTTATAACTAGAGATTCTAGAATTAAAGAACGTAAAAAACCAGGTCTTAAAAAGGCTCGTAGAGCACCACAATTTTCAAAACGTTAATATTGTTTCAAACTCGGCAAATCGCCGAGTTTTCTTTTTATAATATAACTTGAAAATTATATAAAAATTAGATAGAATATATCTTCGAGGAGACACTATGGATAATTGCATCGAATTTTTAAAAAATTGTAATATACCGAAGAACGACTACATCGTAGTCGGCTGTTCTGGTGGACCGGATTCGATGTTTTTATTAAATTTACTTTATAATAGTGATTACAAGATTATTTGTGCTCATGTCAATCACAATATTAGAAAAGAGAGCGTTAAAGAGGAAAAGTTTTTAAAAGATTATTGTAAAAAACTAAACATAATATTTGAATGTTTAGAGCTAGAAAAAGATGGAAAGCACAACGAAGCATTTTATAGAAAAAAGAGATATGTATTCTATAAGAACATCGCTGATAAATATTCTACTAAATATATAATGACAGCGCACCATGGAGACGATTTAATCGAAACTATACTAATGAGAATTACGCGCGGATCTAATTTGAAAGGATACATGGGGTTTCCAAAAATTTATAATGAAAAAGAATACATATTTATTAAGCCTCTCGTTTTTATTACAAAAGATGAAATTCTTAGTTATGATGACGATAATGCTATTCCTTACGTATTAGATAGTACAAATGATTCGGATGAATATATGCGTAATAGATATAGACATCACATATTGCCGGAATTAAAAAAGGAAAATGTGCATGTCCATATGAAATTTTTGAAATACAGTGAAGAAATAGAGAACGCTTTAAAATTTATAGACAACACAGTAAAAGAATGTATCCGTGAAAATTATAATGGGGCTTATATCAAACTAGATAAATTTCTAAAATTAGATAAGTATATACAGAAAAAAGAACTTGAAGATATATTATCAAAAACATACAAAGATAGCATAGATAAGATCCAATCATTACATGTTAAAAACATATTAGATGAACTCAAAAAAGGTAAAAACTTTAAATTGGATTTGCCAGACGGAATAATAGTTAAAAGAGAATATGAAAAATTATTTATAACACATAAGGTAGAATCTACATCTTATAATATAAAACTAGATAAAATGTGCATATTAAATAATGAAAGTATTATCGAAATAGTAGATAGTAGTGACCAGGAAAATAACTTTGTAACAAGATTGAATTCTAGCGATTTGGCAATGCCACTATTTGTGAGGACTAAACTCGAAGGAGATAAAATTGAAATTAAAAATCTAAATGGTTTTAAAAAGATTAAATCTATCTTTATAGATGAGAAAATCAGTCCTTCGGATAGAGAAGCATGGCCAGTAGTTGTCGATTCAGAAAATAGAGTCGTTTGGCTTCCCGGTTTACGCAAGAGTAAATTTGATAATAAAAAAGATGAAAAGTATGATATAATACTTAAGTACACAAGAAAGGAAAAAATTAATGAAGAAAAATAATAATAACAATACAGTAAAATCTTTTGCTTTATATGGATTATTGTTCGTAGTTATTTTAGTTACAGCATATTTTTATGGAGCATCTAGATTTGTTGTCCACAAATTTACGTACGATGAATTTTTAACAGAGATTACTGAAGACAAAGTAGAAGAAATTACAATTACACCAAAATCTAATTCGAGTGTATATCAAATCGAAGGATCTTTAAAAGATTACTCGGATTTAGAATCTTTTGTAGTAACAGTTCCATATTCTGACACAGTAATGGAGAAAATACTATCATATGCCGATACGATGGAATTTAAGGTAAAGACTAACACAGATCCTGGTAGCAGTGCTCTTTTAGCGCTCGCTATAAATGTATTACCTATCGTTCTATTAGTAATTGCAACATTATATTTATTTTCAAAGATTGCAAGTGGAAATAACAAATCTATGGATTTTGGAAAAAGCACTGCAAAATTGAATGCCGATGGTGGTAAAGTTAAATTTACAGATGTAGCAGGATTAAAAGAGGAAAAGGAAGAAGTCAGTGAACTTATCGATTTCTTAAAAAATCCGAAGAAATTCCAAAAGTTAGGCGCGAGAATCCCTAAGGGAGTGCTTTTAGTAGGACCTCCAGGAACAGGAAAAACTCTTTTAGCAAAGGCAGTTGCTGGAGAAGCTAATGTACCATTTTACTACATAAGCGGTTCCGACTTCGTAGAACTTTTTGTTGGAGTAGGTGCAAGCCGTGTAAGAGATATGTTTAAAGAAGCAAAGAGAAATGCGCCTTGTCTAATATTTATAGATGAAATCGATGCAGTAGGTAGACAGAGAGGCACTGGAATCGGCGGTGGTCACGACGAACGTGAACAAACATTAAATCAGTTACTTACAGAAATGGATGGATTTGGTGCTAATGAAGGAATCATCATCATTGCTGCAACGAATAGACCAGATGTCTTAGATCCAGCATTGCTTAGACCAGGAAGATTCGATAGACAAGTTACAGTTAATTACCCAGATGCACTGGAAAGAGAAGAAATTTTAAAAGTACACGCTAGAAACAAAAAATTTGGAAAAGATGTTAACCTAAAAAATCTTTCTAAACGTACTCCAGGATTTAGTGGTGCCGATCTAGAAAACTTATTAAATGAATCCGCATTGCTAGCAGTAAGAAGAAATAAAAGCGAAATAACTATGGATGAAATCGATGAAGCTACAGATCGTGTACTTATGGGACCAGCTAAAGTAAGTCGTAAGATAAACGATCGTGAGAAGAAACTTGTTAGCTTGCATGAAGCTGGACATGCTGTAATTGGAATAAAATTAGAAGATGCAGCAGATGTACACAAAATTACTATTATCCCAAGAGGAGTAGCTGGCGGATATACGATGATGCTTCCAAAAGATGAAAAGATGAATTTATCTACTAAAAAAGAACTTTTGGCTCAAATAACTGGATTATTAGGCGGACGTGTCAGCGAAGAGTTATTCTTTGGAGAAATTAGTACGGGTGCTTCTGATGACTTTAGCAAAGCTACTAAAATCGCAAGAGCTATGGTAACAGAATATGGTATGAGCGATTTAGGGCCTGTACAATTAGAAGAAAAACAGGGTAATGTCTTCTTAGGTAGAGATTATGATAAAGTTAAAAACTTTAGTGATACAGTTGCTCTAGAAATCGATACCGAAGTTAGAAAGATTATCGATAACTGCTATAAAAAAGCTACTACGATATTAAAAGAAAACAAAAAATTAGTAGAGCTCATAAGCAATACTCTTATTGAACATGAAACTCTTACTAAGGAAGAAATCGACGAATTAGTTAGCACAGGAAAACTTTCTAAATACGAAAAAGCAGAAAAACTAGAAAAAGAAGATAAGAAACAAGATAAAGAAGAGAAAACAGATACTGAATAATAGTTTCTGTTTTCTTTATTTTGAGATAAATCATATTGTACTTTAATTATTAAATATGATAAAATAATTAAGAATTAACAAAAATGAAGGTGTGGTATTTTTATGGCAAAAATTATTTCTTTAGTAAATCAAAAGGGTGGCGTTGGTAAAACTACTACAAGTATAAATCTTTCAGCATCGCTGGGCAAATTAGGCAAAAAAACTTTATTGATTGATCTAGATCCACAAGGCAATGCATCTACTGGATTAGGAGTCAATAAGGGTGCTATCAAATATAGCGTTTATGATGTTCTTACAAATAGATGCAACATAACTGATGCTATAATAAAGACGAAGTTCTCAAAATTATATATATTACCTGCAACTATAAATTTAGCAGGTCTAGATATGGAACTCGTTCAAATGGAATATAACGATCCAGAGTTTAAAAAAAATGAACAACTAAAAAAAGCAATCGATACTATTAAAGATGAGTTCGATTATATTATAATCGACTGCCCACCTTCGTTAGGACTCAATACGATGAATGCTCTAGTTACTAGTAATTCAGTAATAATTCCAGTACAATGTGAATTTTTTGCACTTGAAGGAGTTGCCCAACTATTAAATACTATAATAATGACTCAGACAAAATTGAATCCAGATTTGACGATAGAAGGCGTTTTGCTGACATTACTTGATTCGAGAACAAATCTTGGACTAGAAGTTGTCGAACAAATCAGGAAGTTCTTTGGAGATAAAGTATTTAATACAATTATACCAAGACTCATAAGACTAGTCGAAGCTCCAAGTCATGGAAAGCCAATTTGTGAGTACGATCCAAACTGTAGAGCAACAGAAGCATATTTGAATTTAGCTAAGGAGGTCATCGTAAGAGATGGAAACTAAGAGAAAAGCGTTAGGTAAAGGATTAGAGCAGTTATTCAACAGTGAAAATATCAATTTTGAAGATGTAGAAAAGGAAATAGTAGATAGTACTAGTGATAAGGACATTAAAAATATTCCTATCTCAGAAATACGCAGTAATCCTTTTCAGCCAAGAAAGAGATTCGATCAAGAAAAATTACAAGAATTGGCAGATTCTATAAAAGAACATGGACTATTTCAACCCATCATTGTAAAGAAGAGTATAAAAGGGTACGAGTTAGTAGCAGGTGAAAGACGAACTAAAGCAGCAGAACTAGCTGGATACGATAAAATTCCTGCTATAGTAAAAGACTTTTCTGATCAAGAAATGCTAGAAGTAGCACTTTTAGAAAATATACAGAGGGAAGACTTAAATCCAATAGAGGAAGCAGAAGCATACGATCAGATAATAAAAAAATCTGGTATTACTCAAGAAGAACTTGCTAAAAAGGTTTATAAAAGCAGAAGCTATATAACTAATGTTATAGGACTAGTAAATCTACCAGAAGAAGTAAAACAACTAGTTATTGATAACAAACTCAGCATGGCGCATGCTAAAATATTAAGTAAACTTGAAGACAGAGATTATGTAATATCATTAGCATATAGAATAATAAATGAAGGGATGAGCGTCCGCACGTTAGAAACAGTTGTCAAGGGAGAAGAGATTGCAAAAAAACATAAAGTAAACAGAGTTGTACCGTTAAATAGGATTTATTCAGTTTATGAAAATGCTCTTCGAGAAAAAATAGGAACGAGAGTTACTATATCTGCAAAGAAAGTCACTATTCCGTTCGATAGCGATGAAGATTTAGAGAGAATACTAGAGATTATTAATGTAAATGTGGATGGTGAATAATTTGGAAATATTTATCGATTTTATAACAAAAAAAGAAGTATATGGATTGCTAATCATACTGATTGCTGCATATGTATTGAACGTAATTTTTAACAAAGTCGTTGATAAAATAATGTCTAAAAGTAAAAATGAACTCAATAGAAAAAGAAAGCAAACAGTTATCGAACTTATAAAAAATATAAAGAAATATGCTTTAATAATAATAGCTCTAATATTTATATTAGATTTATACTGAGTAAATGTTAGTTCACTAGTAGCAAGTTTAGGAGTTGCAAGTGCACTAGGTGCTTTAGCTTTTCAAGATACTTTTAAAGATATTATTAGTGGAGCCGCTATTATAATGGATAACTATTATATCGTTGGAGACTATGTAAAATACAATGGTTTCTATGGACAAGTTATTCAACTCGGACTAAAGTCGACAAAGATAATGGATTTTGACGGTCAGGTTCTTACTGTTGCGAATAGAAATATAAGCGAAATTATAAATTTATCACAGAAGACATCTTCAGCTTTAATAGAAATTCCAACAGCTTACGAAGAAAAGACTGAAAAAGTAGAAAAAGTACTTGCTGAAGTAGTAGAGGAGATTAAAACGTGGCCTACTGTAGATGCTAAGGATACTGCATACTTAGGTATTACCTCATTGGGCGACTCGAGCGTTTTATATGGAATTAGATATTACTGCAGTCCAGGTAAAGTAGCACAATATAAGAGAGACGCTCTTAAACTTATAAAAGAAAAGTACGATGAAAATAACATAAAGATTCCTTACAATCAATTAGAGGTTCACAATGCAAAATAGTATAAACATCGGTGATGAAGTCATCATGAAAAAGTCTCATGCATGTGGTACAAACAAATGGGTTATCACTCGTGTGGGAGTTGACATTAAACTCAAATGCGTAAATTGTGGTCACGAGATCATGATGGATAGACTCGAATTTAACAAAAAGATGAAAAAGAAAGTGAGTGAAACAGATGCGGAGGAGAAAAAATAAGATAGTTTTGCACCCCATAATGTCGTTTATTATACTGATAATAATTACACTTTGTGCAAGTGGCATTTTGGGAGCTGTAGGTCTATCTACAAATTACAATCTCATCAATTCACTTAGTGGTGATTATGAGAGCGCAACAGTATCAGTCACATCCCTTTTTAACTTATCAGGTATAAAACTCATATTTAGAACGACAGTTTCTAACTTTGCAAGTTTTGCACCACTT
>CALVPA010000036.1 GCA_944350395.1 uncultured Bacilli bacterium | reverse complement strand
CTCTTGCAATTATCGGTTGATTTGTAACTACTATACATAGATATTCGCTACCGTTAATTTTTTTTATGGCTTCAGCCGCACCTGGAATTAAATTTAATTGTTCTTTGTCTCTTAAAAATCCAACATATTCATTAATAGTTCCATCTCGATCTAAAAAAATACATTTTTGTTTATTTGCTAAGTTTCTCTCTGTACATAAACCTTTAGCATAATCTTCATTTACAGATTTATATCGCTCCGGAGTACCCATATCTTTAACATACTCTGTCGATTTATAAGAATATACTCTATCTCCTGATTCTAGCATTTTTGCAATTACTCCGTGCTCTAATCCAAGCTTTTTAGGTTCATTTATATAGCAAAAAACTTTAGGAGAAAAAGCATATATTCCGGAATTTACTATATTGTTATAATCATAATCTCTTTCATTTTCTTTTGAATCAAATCCAAGTACCCTATTTGTACTATCAGTTTTAATTAAATCGCTATCAAATGGATGCGAATTCGGATGAGTTAACAATGTCACATCTGCTTTTTTGCTCTTATGGAAATTAATCATCTTAGAAAAATCTACACTTAAGAATACATCACCGAATATTAAAATGAAATCATCTTTAATCTTATCTTTAAGGTAAAATAAAGATCCTGCCGTTCCTAACGGTTTTTCTGGATTTTCTTCAATATATGAAATATTTATACCCCATTTTCCACCGTCTTTAAAATATTTTTTTATCTTTTCTCCAAGGTGACCTACTATGAGTATCACTTCGTCTACACCAGATTTTTTTAACGCTTCTATTTGATGCTCTAAAATTGGCTTATCTCCGACTGTCAACATAGGTTTAGGTATTTCGTCATTTGTTATAGACGAAATCCTAGTACCCTTTCCTCCAGCCATTATAACTGCTTTCATATAACCTCCTAACTTGTTATTTTTTTGAGAATAGGATTTTTTACTTTAATAAATAATAAAGACAACATTAATGTTAATATTAAAACTACTAGACTATAACTAATAGTTCCGTAAGTTAACCATGTACTAGAACTTAAAAATATTCTATTAAACATTGTCACAACATAAATTGCTAAAAAGTGTTCATAATACATATTTGCTGATAAGTTACGAACAATTTTGGTATTTTTAAATTTATTTTTTTTGTTTTTATTTATCAAAAGTATAAACATACACACTACAACTGGAACCTGAAAAATAAAATAATCATATTCGTATACCCATTCTAATTTTGTATGAATGTAATTACATTCAAAAAACAATAATATTAATGATAATAGTAAAATAATTATATAATTCCTTTTTTTTATTTTACATTTAAAGTATTTACCAATATAATACCCGATAGCCACATACATAAAACCAACAAACCAAAATGATCTGTTTTGAGTAAAAGTAGATATTAATGCATCATACAGTTCAGTATAGTGAAATATTAAAACAAAATTATAGGTATTAAACAATAGCCCGATGAGATATAGTAAAAAAGATATTACAATACTTATAATTAATTGTTTTTTATTTTTTATATTAGATAATATTATTATTGACCAACTTAAAGAACCTGAATACCACATTACATTCGAAAATGACCCCAAAAACATTTTAAAAGTATTAGAAACTAGAAATAATAAAGATTTATTTTGATTTATTAAAAATTCTAATATTAAATATAACGTTCCCCAAAAAATATATGGTGGTATAAGTTTTTTTAAATAATTATTTTTTAAATTATTTCTGTCAAAACCGTTATCTTGCTTTCCATAAAAATATCCCGATGTTATAAAGAAAAATGGTATCCCTAGACGAAAAATAATTGTCAAAATATAATAACCGTATGGCAATGCATAACATAGTCCAGTGTGTATAAATAAGATTCCTATTATAAAAAATAACCTTAAATAATCTATTGTTTGATTTCTAGTTTGCATTATTTAATATGTCTAACAGTTTCTCTAACTGCTTCATCAGATGTATGTGAAGCTCTCCATCCTGCATTATGAATTTTTGTCAAATCAAATTGAAATTTTGGCACATCGCCTTTCCAACCAATATTTCCACCAGTATACTTATATTTTACATCTTTATATCCTAATTCTTCACAAACTATATCAGCTATAGTTGTTACACTTGTAGCAGTTTCTACACCTATATTGTAAACATTTATTCCTGATGGTATTTCTTTAGTCATCATCATTATTGCATCTATTAGATCTAAAACATAGACATATGGTTTAGTCTGAGTTCCATCGCCTAGTATTTCTAATTCCTTAGGATTCTTTTCTAATTTCTTTTTAAAATCGAAAATAACACCGTGAGTTAAGCTAGGTCCAATTACATTTGGAAATCTAAAAATCATAGTATTAAAATCATTCATATGCGTATATGAAGAAATAAATCCTTCGCTAGCATATTTAGCTCCGCCATAATACGAGATTGGTTCTAATCCGCCTAAATCTTCTGTCATTAATTTTCCATGTTCATCGCCATAAATAGCAGATGTAGATGAGAAAAATAGATTTTTAATATTATTTCTTCTCATAAGTTCAAGAACGCTATAAGTTGTCATGAACGTATCTCCATAATCTACACTAGGATTTTTTCCTCCTTTTTGAATATCTGAGTTTGCCGCTAAATGATAAACTATATCAATCTGTTCATTTTTTAATGCGTCGCAGAATTCTTCGGTTTTGTCGATATCTATTTTATAAAACTTATAGTTTGGATTATTCGAAAATTGATCAACTCTTTCTTGTGTGCCCAATGTAAAGTTATCAACAACTATAACCTCATTGCCTTCATTTAATAATCTTCTAACTAAATGTGAGCCTATAAATCCAGCTCCTCCTGTAACTAATGCTTTCATTTTATCCCTCCTAATTTACAAATATTACAGTTGTTCCTTGATGGTCAAATTTAAATTCCATTTCTGGTAATTCTTTCATGGCTTCTCTAAACTTTTTTTGATTTGCTTCAGGAACATAGAATAAGAAGAAGCCACTGCCTCCAGCGCCTAATATTTTTCCACCTAAAGCGCCATTTTTAATTGCTTTATCATACCATTCATCAAATTTTGGATTGGAAATACCGTTCGCTAAAGTCTTTTTTATTTTCCAATTTTCATCTAATATGGTACCAACGGCATCAATATTATTGTGTTCTAGTTCATATTTTAATTCATGAGTAAGTTCAACTATCCTCTTTTGACCTTCTTCTTTATCCTTTGCTGAAGTCATATTTTTAGATTGTTCTTTGAGTATGGCAGACGCACTATGTTCTCCTCCAACGTATAGCATAATTAAATTTTTCTCTAGTTGATTATAAGATTCTTTACTCATGAGGATTGGTTCTACAAACACTGTGCCATCTTTGTTGAACTGATAATAGTTTAAACCACCATAAGCAGCTGCATATTGATCTTGTTTTCCTATTGGGTTACCAAGTTTATTTATTTCCATTTCACATGCTGCTTGTGCTACTTCTTCATCAGAAATATATTCTCTTTTATAGCACTTTAAATTTTTAATAAGTCCAACTGTGAATGAACTAGATGACCCTAAGCCAGTTCCCTGTGGTACATCAGCAATAGAAGTAATTTCTAATCCTGATAGTCCTTCTTGTTTAAGACATTCTCTAAAAATTGGATGCTCTATGTCATCAATGTTTTCTACTGTTTCCGTTTTAGAGTATTTTAATACTGTACTTTTTCTTTCAAATGTAGGATGAGAAGTAATGTACATATACTTTTTTATAGTAGTACTGATTACACATCCTCCATTTTTTTCATAAAAT
>CALVPA010000035.1 GCA_944350395.1 uncultured Bacilli bacterium | reverse complement strand
TAAAAAGTCCCTAGGACTTTTAGTTATTGTCGACAAAATCGACCATTTTTTTAAATACTGCTGCATTTTTTGCGACTTTTTGTATTAAATCGTCCTTATCGAACTTAGAAAAGACATTTTTAAAGCTTTCAGTATCTCTTAAAAATATTTCTGGATACTTTACAAAAACTTTACTATAATTTGTAACTCCAAATTCTTTTAAATAGTTTAAATTTTCGATAACAAACTTTTTAAAAAACAATAAATCACTATAAGTTTCGTCAGAGATATTCTCTTTAATTTCGGCAATATCGAATGTATCTATACCATAATCATAAAGGTAATCCATTTAATTTCTACCTTCTTTCATCTGTTTTACTTTCTTTAAAAGTGTTATCTCTGGTCCAACAATTTTCATTTTCTTTAAATCACCGCTGTCTACAGCATTTACCGCTTTTATTACATCGTCCGCACTAAGGGTAAATGGTATCGATTTTCCATCTTTGAATTCGATCTTATCATTCGACAAATTTTGCAATCTAGAGAAAGAAGTACCATATGGTTTTAACAGTTGATCAACTGTTGTAAGAGAACCATCGCTTTCTTCTGTTTGTACTTGATTACTATTAGATAGTATATCATCAGCGCCATTTAATATATTTTCCCAAATAGACATATTATCTTCGTCATATGTATTTGGTACAGCTTCTGCCTTTTTATCTGGTGTAGGCGTCGCAAATAAATTTTCTAAATTTTCATTATAAACTGGTTTAGTATCATTTGATTTTACATTACTTACTGGTTTTTCTTCTTCTTTACTTTCTTCTTCCTTTTTAGGCTTATAACCAGTTAAATCATATATTTGTTTTAGAGAGTCTTCAAAATTTACAGGTTCAACTTCTACTTTTTTTTCTGTAATTTCTGTTTTTTTAGGCTCTTCCAAATCGAAACTTTCGTTCTTTCCGATTATGTCAAATATGTTATTTGCCCCATTACTATCTTCGGTGTTATCACTTTCTTCTTCGATGACTACAGATTCATCTTTGACATCGCTCTCAGTAGAAACTGACTTCTCTTTTTCATTTGGTGCTTCTTCATCTTCGACTTCTTCTAATACTACTTTATCTGCTGAAACTTTAACTTCTTCTTTTTTAGTCTTATTTTCTGCTTTTTTCTTAGTTTCTTCTTTTTTAGTTGCTATATTTTCTAAATCTGCATTAGTTTTATCTACATACTTTTCCATATAGTCGAGTGACTTTTTATACTTATGAAGTTCTGTATTGTATTCTTCTAAATTTTTATTTAGGTCGTCTACAATTTTAGTAAATTCAGCAATGTTATTCTTTATAGCTTCTATATCACTATTTATTCTCGCTATTTCTGTACGATTCTTTTCGACTTCTTTATCGCAGTTTTCTTTAGCTCCATCGATAATATCGCTATAGAGTTCTTTAGTTTCTCCTTTACTTGTAGATGAGTACGCATCGACCATCTTTTTATAAGTGCTTTCGACGTTATCGATATTTTCCTTAATAGATTCTATCTTACTTTCCATCTTTGTTATTTCGTGTTCACACTTTTCACGAGATGACTCATTGTCGGATATATCTTTAGTCGTATCTTCAATCGCTTGTTCATATTTCTTAATATTTTCTTTTATATTTTCGATAAGAGTAGTAAGTGTATCTTTCGCTTTACCTACAAAATTATTGAAAACTTCAAGACTTTTTTCATCATCCATTTCAAATTTTTCCATACTAGTTTCTCCTTACTATTCATAACAATTTTAACAAATATAGAGCTAAATGTAAACATTTTTTTAGAAATTACCCATTTTAAGCGATATGCACACTTCGCCTATAAAAGAATATGATAAAATGGTTGGTGATTATGTGAAAAAAAATATTTATATACTCATTTATTGTTTGATTGGCATATTGCTAATTGGACTAATAATTTGTAACATCTTGGACTCTCAAAAAGAAAAAAGTGATAAAATTACTTTAAGACTTGGAGAAGTTACTCACAGTGCATTTTATGCTCCATTATATGTAGCAATAGAAAACGGATATTTTGAAGAAGAAGGATTAGAGATTGACCTATCTCTAATAAGCGGTGCAAACAATGTAACCGCAGCAGTATTAAGTGGCGACGTTGATATAGGATTTTGTGGACCTGAAGCAACGATATACATATATAATGGTGGTGAACCCGATTATCTCATGACTTTTGCTGGTCTAACTAAGAGGGACGGACAATTTTTAATTAGCAGAACAAAGATAGACAATTTCGATTGGAATATGCTCAAAGGCAAAGAAGTTTTGGCAGGTAGAACAGCGGGTATGCCAGAATTAAATTTTGAAAATGCTTTAAAAAACGTCGGAATAAATAAAGATGATGTCGAAATAAATACTTCTGTAGACTTTGCTTCACTTTCTAGTGCATTTATATCTGGTACAGGCGACTTTGTCAACTTATTTGAACCTGCTGCATCAGCACTAGTCGATATGGGTTACGGTTACATAGTTGGAAATATAGGTGAAAAATCAGGTGAGATGCCTTACACTGCGTTCAATGCTAAAAAGAGCTTTATAGAAGAAAATTATAACACAGTAGAGAAATTTACAAATGCGATAGCAAAAGGATTAGAATTCGTACAAAATAATGATGAAAAAAATATCGCAAACGTTATTATAAATCAATTTCCAGATACTGATATAGAAGAACTGGCTACTATGATTAAAAACTATAAAGATGCAGACTCTTGGCTAACTACACCATATATAGAGGAAGAACAATTTGAAAATTTAGAGGATATAATGATCGATTCTAGCGAATTAAAAAGTTATGTTCCATTCGATAAACTTATTATTAATATATATGAATAATAAATATTTAAACATTTCCATTATACAAAAAAACTCAATACTTCATTTAAATGTTGAGTTTTTTTAATGGGTGCGCACCACTTCCGTTATAAATGCTTTTAAACATATTAGCAATAATTTATGTTAGGTAACTTAAGATTGAAAGCACTTTATACATATTCTTGCTTACTGTAAATGCTTGGAGCAGACAATTTATTTATCAGCAATTAGTATTCGATACTCTCATTTTATCTTTTAACGATTTATTCTAAGGTGCAGTATATGGGCTATCCATCGTACCATCACCTACTAAATTCTGTGCATAACTAGCACTCAGATTGATAACAGGTACGGCACCATAAGCATTATGGACACCGGTGGCGTATAAATACCCAGCCATAAAAATATCGTATACATCCGCAAAACTAGAATAGATGGCAGGTGTGAGCGACCAGTAATAAGAAGATCCCTTATATAAGTAATAACTTGAGTTACTTGTAAAGGCCTTTCCCCCTGCTAATACTATCTCATCTGCTGTGATTAGTCCCACTGGATATGTTAATGCCCCATTTCCTTTTTCCTCATCATTTACCGTAAACGCATCATTCTTCTGCGTACATGTCAGTTGCGGACTTTTATTTGTTTCTAATCTATTAGATGCTTTATAGTAAGTGCTTGTAGTTCCTATTCCTGTACCACTGTTTAACTCTCTATCGTTACAGAATATCTCATCTGATACTGCCTCTGCGTATCCTTTATCTACTATATTTGTCTTATACCAATTATCTACATATGTTTTTATTGTACTATCGTTTATATTTGCGTGTGTCTCTTCATATGAACTAGAACCTGCTGTTCCGTACATATATCCTACATATGCATTATCATTTGAGCTTGAGTTAAATATTACTGATGTTGATACTAATCTGTCTTTACTAGATTCTCCGTTTGCGTGTGCAATTGTACCATCGTATATTATCCTTAAACTTCCGTCTCCATTTATTCTTATTATTCTCCAGTAGTATCCTGCAAAATATACATAGTTATTCTCTACTGCTCCCCTAAAGTAGTAACTAGTTCCATAATCATCTTCCATTGCATACAATCCATCTGCTGTTTCATCTGTTGTTGCTGTTGTGTTAAAATCTGGCGAACCTTCTTTTGCAGATAAGCCTAGTGCTACTAAGGTTTTTTCAGAAGGAGGAAGTTCTTTATCAAAATATAGATAACATTTATCCATTTTTGCTGTTGCCAGGCTTACAGCATTTGTACTTTTATCCCAGGATAAAGTTCCACCATTTACACAATAACTCATTTCATCATTAAATATATATCCTTCCTTTGGCCACTTATTTGATGTTAATGTTTCATAATTTCCACTATTTGCTTCGGTCTCTATCATATATGAAATTGTATTTTGAGTAGCATTTTGAATATTACTTTTTTGTTTTAAATATGTTTTATTAAAAATTAATACAAATAATGATAATATTATCATAACAAATATTGTAATTATAAATTTTCTTTTGTACTTCATATTATACAACCTACTTATTTTTTAAAAAATCTGTCTATTCTGACCCCTAGTACTATAGAAATCTTGTATAGAGTCATCAGAGATATATTATTTCTATCGTTTATAGATTCTATTCTTTTTAGATGGTTTACGGACACGTCTACTTTTTCTGCTAAATCCATAAGTCTGATACCCTTTTCTTTTCTGTATTTTTTAATATTTTGACAGATTGTTGATTTGATATCACTGTTAAATTCTTCATATTGGTCCAAAGTACCACCTTCTACAATATGATTATAGAAAAAAACTAAAAATAAATAAGCAACCTTTGGTGCCTGAAAGTAAAAAATACAAACTTTTGTAAAAAAAATAGACATCGCTGTCTATTTCATATTAACCCTTTTTGGTAATTTTATACTGTGGTTTTGTTCTTTTAATAATAGGTGTGGTTCTACTCTTAGTTGTCTAGCAACTATTTCTAGAGTATCTAAAGATATATTTCCCTTTGCATTTTCTATATCGCTCATATATCTTGCACTCAAATTGCACTTCTCTGCCAATTCTTCTTGTGTATATCCGATTAAAAATCTATAATATTTCACGTTTGTACTTAATATTTGGCGCACATTTTTGGCTTTCATTTTTACCACCACTACTAGTTTACCCATTTTTATCGATTATAAACACGAACCACTATCACTAAACTTAGTTATAAAAAATAGGCCTAAGTATAGACCTATTTATGTATTATTGTAGCCCTCTTGCCCTCTAAGGCATTACTTAAATTATTTAGAGAAGTTATTATCGATTTGTTACCAGTTTTTTCTGTGAAATTAATCGCAGCTTCTACTTTTGGTAGCATACTACCTTTAGCAAATTCTCCGTTTTCGATATATCCTCTCATCTCGAGGATAGATGCTTCACCTATTTTCTTGGCATTTTCAGTATTATAATTTATCTCTGCTTGATCTATGTTCGTAAGAATTACTAACATATCTGCATTCAAATTAACTGCCATTAGAGATGAAACTAAGTCTTTATCGATTACTGCATTTGCACCTTTAGCTTCGTTTTGCTTATAGATTGGTACTCCACCACCACCACCTGCGATGACTACATGACCTGTATTTAATAAGTCTTTAATAGTCTCTATTTCGACAATTTCTAATGGTTTAGGTGATGCGACTACTTTTCTATAACCTCTTCCAGCATCCTCTATATAAGTTTCGCCTGTCTGCTTCATGAGCATTTCAGCTTCTTTTTTCGTATAGAAAGGTCCTACTGGCTTTGAAGGATTTTTAAATGAAGGATCCTGTTTGTCTACAACCACTTGAGTTACGATTGTTACAATCTTTTTTTCTATTCCCTCATCTTCGAGTACATCTCTAAGTCCTTTTTGTAAGTGGTAACCGATATATCCTTGGCTCATTGCCGTACACTCTGGAAATGGCATATAAGGTATGTTTTCATTCTCATACGAATCTTCAAATGCAAGATTTATGATTCCAACCTGTGGTCCATTTCCGTGCGATAATACTACTTCGTCTCCATTTTTAATTAGAGGTACTATATTTTTAACAGCTTTTTTAATTAGACTTTGCTGTTCTTTAGGATCGTTTCCTAAGGCGTTTCCGCCAAATGCTATTACTATTCTACTCATTATTTATGTTTTTTGGTACTTGTTGTGTGATACAGTGGATATTACCGCCACCAAGAAGTATTTCTCTAGCATATATTGGTTCGATTACTCTATCTGGATATAACTTTTGCAATTCTTCGATTGCTAGTTTATCGTGCGGATCATCGAATACAGGAACTGCTACAAAACCGTTTCCAGTATAGTAGTTAACGTATGATGCAGCAAGTCTGTCGCCTTCTTGTCTTGGTAATGTACCTTCTACAGCGTCAACTCCCAAACTTTCCTCCTTTGTTATTAGTACAGGTGAAGGTGTTAAAATCTTGTGAATTTCTAACTTTCTACCCTTTGCATCTGTCTCTTTAGATAGATACTTGTATGCTTCCATACTGCGTTTATATTGTGGATCTTTTTTATCTTCAGTCCATGCAAGTGCTACGACACCAGGTCTAACGAAGTTACACATGTTATCTACATGACCATTTGTTTCGTCGTTATAAATACCTTCTTTAATCCATAGTACTTTTTTGACACCTAAATAATCGCATAGTTTCTTTTCGATCTGTTTCTTAGTCATATCAGCATTTCTACCTTCTGATAATAGACACTCTTCAGTTACCATAAGTGTTCCTTCACCATCAGTATGGATTGAACCACCTTCTAGTATGAAGCCTTCTGTTCTATATCTGTCGGCATTTTCTAGCTCACACATCTTTCTTGCAACTAAATCGTCTTGATCCCATGGGAAGTATAGACCATCTACTAATCCTCCCCAAGCATTGAATGTCCAGTCTACGCCTCTCATTAAACCATCTTTATTTACTACAAATGTAGCTCCGCAGTCTCTAATCCATGAGTCATCGTTACTCATTTCTACTACTCTAACTTCTGGATTTAGGTGTTGTTTAGCGTTACAATATTGATTTTTATTAACGCATACTGTAACTGGTTCATATTTTGCAATCGTGTTTGCAACTTCAGCGAATACCTTTTGAGCAGGTTTTCCACCAAGTCTCCAGTTATCTGGTCTTTCTGGCCAAATTATATAAGTACCAGCATGAGGTTCAAACTCTCCTGGCATTCTGAATCCATCTTTTTTAGGTGTAGATTCTATTAATTTTGACATAATTTTCTCTCCTTTTTATCTAAAATATAAGACAATGCCTCATTGGCATTGTCTTTAGTAATTAAGCTTTTTTCTTATTCTTGTCTTCTTTAACAAAGAAAGCTAATATTTCTTGAATAATTACTGATATAACAACACCAATAATTAATGGTAAATTTGCCATTATAGATTCTTTTGTGAAATCTATGAATAGTGTAAATACAACACCTAATACTAAAAGTATTAGAGGTACATAAGTCACTAGTCCTAATACAAAACTGTTTCCAGGTACTTTGTATACTCTCTCTGTTTTATTAGTCTTTCTAAGTTTTAAGAAAGCTGGGAATAAAGGAATGTAACTTATCAAAAGTGTAACTAAACTGAAACTGAAGAATGTCCAGAACAGATTAGAAGCAGATTCGCTTACATAACCTAAACATATTCCTAAAACACAGATAACGGATGCTACGATACCATTTATTATTGAAGCCATGTATGGAACGCCTTCATTGTTAGTTTCACTAAACAATTTTGGTAGTCCACCGTCATCGGCAGAATATTTTGCAACTGAGTTAACTCCGAATGACCAAGAAACTATATTTGCGACCATTGTATAGATGAACATTAGTCCAACGACAATAACAATAATCCTTATAATGCTATCTGATACGCCCAAATTTGCAAGTAATATAGCAAATGATTCAGTTATACCAGAAGCTTCAGCTTCCTCAGTACTCATCGCAATATTTATACCAGTTGAAGGTAAAATATAGAATAAAGCCATAAGTGCTCCACCTATAATTAGAGCTTTTGGTATTTCTTTTTTAGGATTAGTCATATCATCAGTAAATGTTGCAATTACTTCGAATCCTAAGAAGTTAAATATTATTACTGATATGAATGACAGTCCTGCTAAATCTAGACTTGGGAACAAGTCTGCAACACTTTCTATAGGATTAGCGCTTTGTCCAGTCTTTATATAGACATAGATTCCAAGTAATCCTAATCCTAGCATGAAAGCCATTTTACAGAATGTACCGATATTTACGATCCATTTACTCTCACCGATTCTTTTAGTTCCTAAAAGTGATACAATCCAAGTATAACCTAGTTGCAACACTAAAAGCCAGATGAAAGATAATTCGATATCAAAAATACCTGCTACTACATCTGTAACGGCAACTGCTAAAGATGCAATCCATAATGGAAAGTTAATCCAATAATTCCATGCAACTCTCGCTGCCATCTTTTTTCCAAAAGCCATCTTTACCCAGTCGTACATACCGCCTTCGCTTTGGAAAGTACTTCCAAGTTCTGCGGTAATAAGACCGTATGGTAAACAAAATGCTATAATTAAGAATATCCACCAGAAATATTGTGAATTACCAATTGCTGCCGTAGGTGGAACGGATTCAGCAACTAGTGTAATACAAACCGTTGCCAGTATGGCATCGATCAACTTAAACTTTTTCTTTTTCTCCATAAACTACTTTCTTTCTAAATTTTTCTTGCATATTGCAACTGTTTCATCTTCCACTCCCATGAAGTATACTAGAAGTGCTCTCATAGCAGTAAGTCTATTTTCTGCTTCATCGAATGCTATAGAGTATTCTGAATCCATAACTTCATCAGTAACTTCTTCGCCTCTAGTAGCAGGAAGACAATGCATGAACTTTACATGCGGACTACATTTCTTTAACATATCCATGTTTACTTGATATTTTGGATAGAATATTTTCTTTCTCTCTTCTTCAGGTAGTTCGCTTTCGTATAGACCATACCATACGTCAGTATAGATAAAGTCTGCATCCTTTAGGGCACTTTCGTCATCCGTAACTAAGAAACTTCCACCAGATTTTTTGCAATTTTCTTCGCAAATTTTTCTGAAGTGGTCATTTAATTGGAATCCCTTTGGACCGAAGTGAACGAAATTTCCACCTAAATGAGTTACCACCATTCCAAGTGAAGCACAAACTTGTGTAGCATCTCCGACAAATACGATTTTTAAATCTTCAAACTTTTTACCTTTTGGCATGTGTTCGTAGATCGTCGTAATGTCGCCAAGTTCCTGTGTTGGATGGTTATAATCACTCATTCCATTAATAACTGGAACCGTAGCATTTTTAGCTAGTGAAGCAATACTTTCGTGTTTTTGCACTCTAGCCATTAAGATGTCTACAAGTCTCGATAATACTTTAGCAGTATCGTATAGTGATTCATGTTTTCCTAATTGAATTTGACCAGGTGCTAAATACTGTGCATGTCCACCGAGCTGTGTCATAGCAGTTTCGAATGAAACTCTCGTTCTCGTAGATGATTGCTCAAAGATCATACCTAAAGTCTTATGATATAGTACGTTTAGCGGAAAACCTGCTTTAATGTTTTCTTTAATAAGTAAACCTAAATCGACTAAATCGATAAGTTCTTCTTTTGTAAAATCCTGAGTATCTACAAAATCTTTCTTCATTTTTACCTCCTTCTATTATAAATAAATCATATCACATACTATTCTAAACTTCAAGAATAATAGTGATAGACTATTTACCAAAATTACTTGATTTCCGCCCATATTCTGTCATAGGACTTTACATATTCTCCGATATTTTTTGTAAAGTAACCATTTTCGATTACATAATCGGGTACATTTGCCGCATTGTTATTTAAATAATTATCTGATAACAATTTTTCTGTTTCACTATTTACATTTTTATAAGGGTAAGACTCTATTATTTCTTTCATGATATCCCCCCTTAAAATATAATCGATGAATTGGTATACATTATCCTTATGCTTAGCACCTTTAAGGATTGCGAAATTGTCGATGCTAATGGCAACTCCCTCTTTTGGGTATACCGTCTTGATAGCTGGATTTTCCTCCATCGCTATTGCAGCCTCCGCATTCCAAAGAACTGCGATAGATGTTTCCTTAGTGATTAAAAATGTTTTAGGAGAATCACTATCGAATGCTTTAATGTTAGGTTTTAAATCTAAAATCCATTGAGCAGCTTCTTCGAGTTTTTCGTCATCTACTTCATTCATATCATACCCCAAAGCGAGAAGTGCCATACCTATTATAGTTCTCTGATCGTCTAAAACTACGATATTGTTTTTATATTTACTGTTAAGTAAGTCATTATATGAAGTTATATTTTCGTCTATAGCATCGGTATCATATGCTATAACTGTAGTTGCGACTAAAAAAGGAAGGGTATACTGATTATTGACATCATAATAATTGTTTAGGTATTGTGTTTTCAAGTTGCCGACATTTTTAAGTTTACTCGTATCCATTTTTTCAAGTAATCCCCTATTTATCATTATGTCTACCATATAATCGCTTGGAAAAATTAAATCGTATGTTCCTTCTTTTGAAGCAGATACTTTGGCTAACAACTCTTCGTTAGATGAATACGTACTATAGTTTACTTTTATCCCAGTTTCCTTTTCAAAATTTCTGATTACTTCATCCGGAATATATGAAGACCAGTTTAAAATGTTTAAGACATTTTCACTGCTAGATTTAGTACAACCGGAAAGGCATAAGATGACTATAGCACAAAGCACTAGTATTTTTTTCACTTTGCCATCCCTTTCTTCTTTATATTTTTGTAATTTATAAACGAATAAATGGTCATCACTATTAGGGTAAAGATTAGAACTAATGTACTCAGTGCATTTACATCTGGTGTAATTCCAGTCTTTATCATCGAATAGATTTTTAATGGCAATGTATTCGAACTAGGTCCGGCAGTAAAATAGCTTATAATGACATCGTCTAGAGATAAAGTAAATGCTAGTAGCGCACCAGAAGTTACACCGGGAATTATCGAAGGAAGCAAGACTTGAAAGAAACTCGTAAGTCTAGAAGCTCCCAAATCCTTTGCCGCTTCCTCTAAATGGCTGTCCACAGTTCTTAAAACGCTTCTCACACTTATTACAACAAATGGTATAGAAAATGCTATATGTGATAATATAAGAGTTCCCATGCCTAAATCTAATTTAAGCAAAGTGTATACGGACAAAAGAGAAATACCTAATACTACTTCTGGAATTACAATAGGTATATACAATAAGTTGTTGATAAATCCTTTAAATTTAAAATCGTATTTGAAAAGAGCAACGGCTGAAATTGTACCTATTACAGTAGAAATAGCAGTCGATGTAAATGCAACAATTAAAGTATTTTTAAATGCTTCTAATAGACTTCTATTTTCAAAGAGAGCTTTATACCATTTAAAAGTAAATCCTTCAAAAAGAATATTCATTTTCGATGTATTAAACGAATATACCACTAAGACAAATATAGGTAAATAAAGGAATATGAGCGTTAAAACTATGAATAGTGTTTTAAATTTACTGTTTTTATTCATTATGCACCTCCGAGTTCATCCATATCGCCACCTAGTTTTTTATAAATTGCGATTAAAATAAATGTTATCAAAATTAACACGATAGCTACAGCTGAACCGAATGGCCAGTTTCTTGCTGTAAAGAACTGATTTTTAATGAGGTTACCGATTAACATTAGCTTTCCTCCACCCAAAATATCTGATACGAAGAAATATCCGATTGCGGGAATAAATACCATCAGTGATCCATTAAAAAGTCCTGAAGCCGTTTGAGGCAAAATGACCTTAGTAAATATTTGACTTTTAGATGCACCTAAATCCATAGCAGCTTCGATTAAAGATTTATTCATCTTTTCTACTGAACTGTATAGAGGCAATATCATAAATGGCAAAAGAGTGTAAACCATGCCGATAATTATTCCAAAATTATTGTACATAAGTGACAATGGACTATCTATAATGTGAAAAGTCTCTAATAATCCATTTATAATGCCTTCTTTTCTAAGTAATACTATCCATCCA
>CALVPA010000034.1 GCA_944350395.1 uncultured Bacilli bacterium | reverse complement strand
CTTTAAAAAGAATTAACTCTTGCTTTTTTAGAACAATTGTATTATTATCTTTAAGTACGAAAGAAGTGGGATAAGTATGGATAAAATTATCAATGTCGCAGTAGTAGCACACGTCGATGCTGGTAAGAGCACTTTAGTAGATGCACTATTAGACCAAAATGGAGTTTTTAGAGATAATGAAGAAAAAGTAGAATGCGTAATGGATAGTAACGATATCGAAAGAGAAAGAGGTATAACTATCTATTCTAAAAACTGTTCTATAAAATATAAGGATTATAAAATAAACATAGTAGATACTCCTGGACATGCAGATTTTTCTAGTGAGGTAGAACGTGTAATAAGAACTGTAGATACTGTTATCTTGATCGTAGATGCTGCAGAAGGACCTATGCCTCAGACTAGATTTGTTTTAAAGAAAGCTTTAGAACAAAATTTGCGTCCTATTCTATTTATAAATAAGATAGATAAAAAGGATGCTAGACCAGAAGCAGTCGTAGACATGACATTCGATCTATTCTGTGAATTAAATGCAACAGATGAACAACTAGAATTCCCAATAGTATACGGTACTGCAAGAGATGGAATCGCAAAGTTATCATTGGATGACGACTCTAACTCAATAGCGCCCCTTTTGGAGACTGTTTTAAAACAGTGTGAACCATACAAGGGAGATGTGCTCGACAACTTACAATTGCAAATTTCGAACCTAGATTATGACGATTATATCGGAAGATTAGGAATCGGAAGAGTTACAAAGGGAATGATTAAAAGTGGAGAAACTGTCACACTAGTAAAAAATAATGGCGAAGTTACTAACTTTAGAATTTCTAAGTTGTACGTTGAAGAAGGTATTAAAAGAGTAGAGAAGAAAGAAGCATACTATGGAGATATAGTTACGATTGCAGGATGTTCACACATTTCTATAGGTGATACAGTTTGTCAAAATGGAGTAGTCGATCCACTTCCTCCTATCGAAATAGAAAAACCTACACTAAGTATGAATTTTCTCGTTAACAACGGACCTTTTGCAGGTCAAAGTGGTAAATTTTTGACTAGTCGCCATATAAGAGAAAGACTAGAAAGAGAACTCGAAACTAATGTTGGTCTCGAAGTAGAAGAACTTCCTGGTTCAGACGGATTTAAGGTAAGTGGCCGCGGTGAATTGCACCTATCTATATTACTTGAAAACATGCGTAGAGAAGGTTACGAACTATGTGTAAGTAAACCTCAAGTATTGTTTGAAGATAGAGATGGAAAAAAGTATGAACCGTTTGAAACTGTCATAGTAAACTGTCCAAACGACTATGCGAGCACAGTTATTAGCGATTTGCAAGAGAGAAAAGGAATGCTATTACTCATGAACAGCGATTCCGATAATTTCACGCATATGGAATTCTCTGCGCCTACTAGAGGACTTATAGGATATAGAAGCACATTTATAACTAACACTAAAGGTGAAGGAACTATGATAAGAAGTTTCGACGAGTATAAGCCATACGCAGGTGAACTTACTACACGCAAAAACGGCGTATTAGTCAGTATGGAAACAGGCAAAACTTTAGGTTATTCACTATTTAACTTACAAGATAGAGGAACATTAATAGTTGGACCTGCAACTGATGTCTATGTCGGAATGATTGTGGGCATTCACAACCGCGACAATGATTTAAATGTTAATCCTTGTAAAAATAAAGAAATGTCTAATACGCGTAGTAAGAGTAGCGATGATGCAATAGCTCTTGTAACTCCAAGAACATTCTCTTTAGAGGAAGCGCTCGAGTTTATAGAAGATGACGAATATGTAGAAGTTACTCCGGATGCAATAAGACTTAGAAAAGCAATACTGGATCCAAAAGATAGATATAGAAATAATAGATAATTGTGGAAAAGTTACAATTTTTCCACAATTTTTTTTAATAAATAGAAGTTGCAATTTTAAATTAGGTATTTTATAATTGATAAATGAAGGAAGTGAACTAATATGGGAAGAGTACTTACAGAACAGGAACAGGTTAGAAGAAACAAATTAGCTGAGATCAGTAAAATTTGTAATCCTTATCCTGAGAGATATGAAAGAACCCACGAACTCAAAGACGTTAAAAATTTAGAAGATGAAACTAAAGATGTCAAAATTGCAGGTCGCATAGTATTTATGAGAAAAATGGGTAAACTAAGCTTTGTCAAAATAAGAGATATCGAAGGGGCATGTCAGTTAGAATTTAAAATAGACGAAGTCGGAGAAGAGAGATATAACTTCTTTAAAACTTTAATCGATGTAGGAGATTTTATCGGTGCTAGTGGAGAAATATTTACTACACAAACTGGCGAAAAAACTCTTCGCGTTAAAGAATTCGAGTTTTTAGGAAAAGCACTAAAACCATTACCAGAAAAATTTCACGGTTTAACGGACATTGAGACGATTTATAGAGAGAGATATGTCGATTTAATAATGAATGAGGAAAGCCGCAACAGATTTCTATTTAGAAGCAATTTTATATGGGAAATTAGAAAATTTTTAGTTGATAAAGGTTATATTGAAATAGAGACACCTATATTATGTTCTAAACCAAGTGGAGCTCTTGCTAAACCATTCATTACGCACCATAATGCATTAGATATAGACCTTTATTTGCGTATAGCACCAGAAACTTATCTAAAAAGAGCAGTTATTGGTGGATTTACTAAAGTATTCGAAATTGCTAGAAACTTTAGAAATGAAGGAATGGATCCATCTCATTTACAAGACTTCACTGCAATTGAAGGATATGGTGCCTATTTAAATTACAAAGATAATATCAAACTCATGAGAGAGATGATACAGTCAGTAGTACTAAAGCTTTTCGGCAAATTAGAAATTACTGTCGAAGGTGAAAAGGTAGATATCAGTGGAGAATGGCCTGAAGTTACGATGAGAGATTTGATTCTAAAGTATTCTCCAATCGACATCAAAATTTATAATACAAAAGAAAAATTGCTAGCAAAGATAAATGAAGAAAAAATCGAAATAGATAGTGAAACTCCACTAGAAGATTTGGGCTATGGTAATTTGGTAGATCAACTATATAAAAAGGTAGCTAGACCAAATGTCAAAGAGCCAATATTCTTAACCGAACATCCTATCAGCCTTTCTCCTCTTGCGAGAGCTAACGATGAAGATAAGAGTTTAACAGATCGCTTCCAATTAATTATAAATGGAGCCGAAATTATAAACGCTTATTCGGAGTTAGTCGATCCTATCGAACAAGAAAAGCGTCTTCGTGAACAGGCAGCACTTAAAGATGCTGGCGACGATGAAGCTATGATGATGGATGAAGATTACATTAGCGCTATGGAATACGGAATGCCTCCTATATCTGGTTGGGGTATGGGAATAGATAGAATAGTACAAATATTAACGAGTGCTGAAAATATTCGCGACTGCGTACTATTTCCTCTAATGAAACCGCTAAATGAAAATGATAAAAAGTAAAATAATTAGGCTTTTGCCATAGTTGGCATAAGTCTTTTTTTATGATAAAATTACATAAGTAAAATTCATATTTTATATTTGAGAATATAGAATATTTTAGAAGGGAAAGTATAATGCTTAAATTAAAAGATATTACTAAGAATTATCTATCTGGCGAAAATGAAGTTAAAGCATTAAAGGGTATAAACCTAGAATTTAGAGAGAGCGAATTCGTCTCTATTCTTGGACCATCCGGATGTGGAAAGACAACACTTCTAAACATCATTGGGGGCTTGGATAGATATACAAGTGGCGATTTAATAATAAATGGTAAATCGACTAAAAAATTTAAAGATAAAGATTGGGATACATATAGAAATCATTCTATCGGATTTGTATTCCAAAGTTATAACTTGATTCCTCACCAAACAGTACTTTCTAATGTAGAACTAGCACTTACTATTTCTGGTGTTGGAAAAGAAGAAAGAAGAAAAAGAGCAATTGAAGCCTTAGAAAAAGTGGGACTTAAAGATCAGCTTTATAAAAAACCTAATCAAATGTCAGGTGGCCAAATGCAGAGAGTTGCAATTGCTAGAGCGCTCGTTAATGAGCCTGATATATTGCTTGCAGATGAACCAACTGGGGCACTCGACTCAGCGACGAGTTTACAAGTAATGGAAATATTAAAAGAGATATCTAAAGATAGACTTATAATAATGGTTACCCATAATCCAGAACTAGCAAAAAAATATTCATCTAGAATAATAAAACTATTGGACGGGCAAGTTACTGATGACTCTAATCCATATGTTAGAGAAAAGGAAGAGAAAGAAAAAAAGACTAAACTTAAAAAAGAGAAAAAAGCATCGATGAAATTTTCTACTGCAATTAATTTGAGTTTAAATAATCTAATGACTAAAAAAGGAAGAACTTTTTTAACTTCTTTTGCTGGCAGTATCGGAATAATTGGAATCGCCCTCATACTGTCACTATCTAACGGTATGCAAAGTTACATAGATAGAGTAGAAGAAGATACACTTTCATCTTATCCTATAACGATAGATGAAGCATCAATCGATATGACTAGTCTAATCGATGCTATGATGGGAGACGGTGATTCAAAAGAACATAAAGATGGAAAAATATATTCTCGCACCATCGTAAACGATATATTAGAGACTGTGTCGACTAAGATTCAAACTAATAACTTAGAAGCTTTTAAAG
>CALVPA010000033.1 GCA_944350395.1 uncultured Bacilli bacterium | reverse complement strand
AAAGAATCATGGAATTATTCAAAGTATGTCTAGAAAAGGAAATAGTATGGATAATGGAATGATGGAAAACTTTTTTGGCATACTCAAAACAGAAATGTTTTATGATCAAGAAGATAATTATAAAACACTAGATGACTTGATAAAAGCAATAGATGACTATATTTATTATTACAATTATGATAGAATTAAAGTGAAATTAAAAGGACTGTCTCCTGTAAATTACAGGTTACAATCCTCTAATTAGAAACTAATTATAAACTGTCCAACTTTTGGGGTTCAGTTCAATATTGATAATCTTACAAATTATTACTCACAGAATTCATCTATATTATCTCTGTCATATTTTTGATTTTTGATTACTTTAAATGTTTCATTAGTTTTATTTACATTACATCTAACAACATCATAAAATGGCGTATCATAATATATTACATTTTCGCCTGAAACTTTTATCAATGAAAACCTAGGCGCTTGTTTGATATTAACAACCCCAATATAATCTATCATCATTAATACTGCAATAAATATTAAAAAATAGCCAAAATTGCATAATAATCGTCTTAAATAAGGTAATTTTTTTGTAAATTTATTAATCCCAATTAAAGATATTATAGCTCCTAAAACTGAATAAATAGAGCCCCAACTACTTTCACTTGGAAATATAGCAACTGCAGTAATCGAAATTAAAACGCCAAAAGTTACAAATATCAAACCAATAAAATTATTTCTATTTTCAATTTTTTTATTAGAATAATCTATTGTACTAATTATATTTTCTTCTAATTTTTCTTGATAATCTTTTTCTTTTACTTTTTCTCCACTCATCAAATCATTTAAAGTAATATTTAATTCTTTGCATAAAGGTTTAAATAATGATAAGTCAGGCATAGTTTTTCCATTTTCCCAACGACTTATAGATTTGCTTGTTACTCCAAGTTTCTCCCCTAATTGCTCTTGTGTTAAGTTATTTTCCTTGCGGCATTTAGCAATAAATTTACCTATCTTTTCTTGATCCATAATCATCCCTCATTTCGAGAATAATTTTATATTATTTGTTTTAAAAATTACAGGACAGAACATGAGATTTTAAAAAATATTTAATAATGGAATAAATTTATATCAATTATACCATCTGTTGTTATATACCTATATTATTTGCTTTATTTAATATTTCATGTATTCGTTAGTAATAGATTAACACTATCCTTTTTAACATACTACGGTTCGTATACTTATTTTTTGTTTTTCATCTTCTTTATTATTACACCTATAACAGTCAAAAAATAACAAATGAAAAAAATACTAATAATAGTTTTTTAAATTTTTTAAAATTTTAAATTTTAATCTTTTATAAAAACTTAAATAAAAAACTAAAAGTTACAACTATTAGACTATAATACACCCTACAGACCCTTTTTTTTACATATTATGATTAGGGAGATATAAATGAAAAGATTATTATTTATTACATGGAGTATTTCTTATGGATATGGAACAGAAAAATCTCTTGCTGATATTTTGAATAGAATCGATAATACTAAGTATTCAATAGATGTACTTCCTTTATTTAAAAATTCAAATAATGTTATTCTAAATGATAATATCAATATTTTAGATTCATTAATCGACTACACTAAACCAGATCACGACGAAAAAAAAGATTTAGATTATTATTACAGCATTTTAGCTAGCCCAGTAAAATTTAACAAACTTATTAAAAATGATTATGATTGTGTAATTGCTTGCAACCACAATGCGCCATCTTACTTTGCTTCCTACCTAATTAATACAACTAAACTTGTGTAGATTAGAGGAGACATGAGTGAATTAAATTATAACATTTTTGCACCCACTACACTAGAATATTTTGGTACAAAACAGGAGTACAATACACAAAAAAGTGTATTTGAAGCGTTTGACAGCATAGTCGTAATTTCAGAAGTTGTTAAAAAAGCACTTACCGATAATTTTGAAATTACAGAAAATGTATATGAGATACCGAATTCAGTAGACGTTGCCAAGATAAAAAGACTAAGTGAAGAACCAATAGAACCAACTGATAAAAATATATTCACTACCCTAGGCAGATTGGATGAGAACAAAAACCAAATGTTATTATTAAAGGCAGCTAAAATTGTTAAAAATGTGAGAAATGATTTTATTATTTATATATTAGGAGACGGTGAAAAGAAAAACGAGTTACAAGAATTTATAGATAACAACAATCTAAACGATAATGTTAAAATATTAGGCTTTAAAGACAATCCTTATCCATACATTAAAAACAGCGTTGCGTCTGTATTGACGTCTAAAAGTGAAGGATTTAGTTTAGCTTTAGTTGAAAGTGTGACTTTAAATACGCCAATCATCTCCACTAATGTTGGAATTGCTAAAGAATTAATTGAAAAATATAATTGTGGCACGCTCATTGATTATGATGAAGATGAATTATCAAAAGCTATGTTAAATTATATAAACATGTCTGATCTAAACGATGTAAAAATGAATTTTAATATAGGAAACGAGTTCGATATTCAAAGTGAATTAGAAAAAACACTTGCAGTAATAGAGAAAACTATAGATATAAAAAATGCAAAAAACAAATTAAAAATATTACCTTATCCAGTAGAAAAAATAGATTATTACGATTTAGATGATTATAAGATAAAAAATGATTTAATGTACATATTAGAAATAAAGAAAGATAACGTTAAATATGAATATTTAATAAATAGAAAAACTGGGTTTGATAAATTGATAGTATTCAATAACGGTGCTATTGCAAGTGGTAATGTAAAGTTTCCAATATTCCAAAGACACAGCTGGGCATCCATACTCAAAACATCTGCTATATTTTGTATGGATCCAACTATATATGAAAACGATTTATCTGCGGGATGGGGCGTTGGTAAAAACGATTCTTATTACCTAGAGACTAGCAGTAAAATACTAAAAAAATTAATATCAAAAATAAATATAAAATTAGAGGATACTGTAATATATGGTACTTCTGCAGGTGGCTTTCTATCGATACAAATGGGTATATATTTAAAAGGAGCAACTGTAGTAGCAGATAACTCCCAATTAGATATATCCAATTGGGCTTTCATTAGTGCAGTCGATAGTGTTATAAATAGTTGTTTCGATAACATAAGTGAAGCTTTAAAATATTCAGAAAGATTTAATGTCGTCGATGCATTTATCAAAAACAATTACGTACCCAAAATCTATCTACATATAAATTTATGTTCAAAAGTAGATAACACTATGCAATTAGTGCCATTTTTACAAAAAATTGAAAACATGAAAAATGTGAAAGAATATAACAATATAGAAGTAATCTTACATTATGAAGAGACAAAAGGACATGATGGCTTAAGTCAAGAGGAAGCATTAAATTTTATATATAAAATTTTAAACGTAAATTAAAAAGAACCTTGTTTTTAGGCTCTTTTTAATCTTGATTTTTCTTAACTTGTTTAACTATTGTATAAATTAATACGCATGCAGCAATTGGAATTAGTATATATAAAGCATCATTTTCATTTTTATTTGCTTTCTTTTCTTCCATTTTTTCGAAAACATCGTATCTTTCTTCACTATTATACTCGTTTTCTATAGCAGTGATAATCTTTTCTTCGCTGTCTTCCGAAAACCCATAAAATGTACTTTCACCTATTACTAAGAGTGGAACGCCAGAAGCATCGAGGTTAAAAAACTTCACTACTTCATCTTTTATTTCGCTATTATCGGAATTGTACCATACTTCATAACTTCTAAGTTTAAACATATAGCCATATTCGTCGACTATACTATTTAAAAAGTTCAAAAGTTCGTAACAGTGTGAACACCCCTGACCTCTAAAAAAATATATCGTTATTTGGTCATCGGTCTCTTCATAGTCTTCAAATAGCGGTGTGATGCTTTCGCTTTCTAATGTATCTTCCAAGTCTAATACTTGTGTTTCCGCAAAAACCGCACTTGGAAATATTGCAATAATTGCTAAAAATAATATTACTAATCTTTTCATTACTAACCTCACTTCGATATTTATTTTATCACAATATTTTGTTTTTTCCAAATTTAAATATTTCAAACCATATAATTGATGTTATTGATACTAGAATTGTAATCGACAAATCTTTTAAAGAAAGCATATCTAAATTTAAAAATTCTCTTATAGGAGTTAAAAGTGCAATCACGATAATACAGAATAAAATTAGAAAACACTTATCTAAAAATTTATCTTTTAATATTTTTTTAAGATTTATAAAAAAGTTATTTATCGAGTAATTTGAGATGACTAAAATTACATTTGTTATCACAATAGATAGTATTCCCATAGTTCTCGCTACTGTGATACTTTTTCCACATTTTAATGAAACATAGAACAGAGTAAACGAAATTATAAACATAAATATTCCTTGAAACACACTTCTAAATAATTCTTTGAAATTTACTAAACTAGAATTTTTTTCTCTCGGTTTTCTATCCATGATATCCGGTTCGGCAGGAATTCTCTCTAAAACTACACTACTAGTAGGATCGATAATTAGTTCCATCAAAACGATGTGTATCGGTAAGAATAGAAACATATCGGGAGGAAGATTTAATATAGGTGCAAGAATAGATGAAAATGCAATAGGAATGTGAATTGTAAATATGTAGTATATTGCTCTTTTTATATTATCATAAATTCTTCTACCGTCTTTAATAGTATTTACAATCGTCGAAAAATTGTCGTCTAACAATACTAAATCCGCCGCTTCCCTTGCAACGTCAGAGCCTTTATTTCCCATAGCAATTCCTATATCTGCTGCTTTTAGGGCAGGAGCGTCGTTTACTCCGTCTCCTGTCATTGCAACGACTTCATTAGACATTTTTAAAAGTTTAACTATGCGTAATTTGTGTTCTGGAGTTACCCTTGCAAAAATAGTTGTGTTTAGTACTTTAGTTTTTAATTCTTCATCAGTAAAACTATCTAATTCTTCTCCTGTCATAACTTTATCGTAATCTTTAATTCCAACACTCTTAGCTATGCTTGATGCTGTATTTTTACTGTCACCTGTTATCATGACTACTTTAATTCCAGCATTATTGCAAGATACTATGTTATCTTTTATATCGTCTTTAGGTGGATCTGCTAGCCCAATTAAACCAGCAAATTTTAACTTATAATCAGATAACTCATCGCGTATATCTTTTGCATGTAAATCAAGATCACATACAGCCAATACTCTAAGTCCACTATTAGCCATTTCTTCTATTTTTTTAGCTATTTTTTTTCGGGTAATCTCATCTATATCGGTGATTTTTAATACAGCTTCTGGTGCTCCTTTAACATACAATGTGTTTTTTCTATTTTCTTTATAAATAGAACCCATCATCTTAATCTTATTATCGAAAGCGTACTCTTTAATAGGTTGTACTAATGGCTTATCAATTCCCATTTTTTTTCTTTTTTCGATTATTGCTTTCTCCATAGGATCATATGTATTTTCAGTAAGACACTTAGAAAGTTTTTCCACAATTTTTTCTTCACTATAGTTTAAAGACCAAATATTCTGTACTTTCATGTTATTTTGAGTAATCGTACCTGTTTTATCTACACATAGGATAGATACTGATCCTAATGTCTCTACAGAAGATAATTTTTTAACTAGTGCTTTATCTTTTGCTAACCTCCATGCTCCAAGTGATAAAAATACTGTAAAAATTACAGGAAATTCTTCTGGAATCATGGCCATAGCAAGAGTTATTCCTGACAAAAGACTAGAGATTAGTCTTTCTTTAAAACTTAAAGAATTAAGTTCTATAAAAGTAAATAAGCCTACACAAAGACAAAGTATTATAGCAATTATAAAACATATTTTTATGAGATGATCTATCTCTTTTTGTAAAGGAGAATTATCTGCATTTATATTGTTTATTTCTTTACCAATCTTTCCATATTCTGTATTTATACCTGTTTTTAAAACTTTACATGTAGCTGTACCGGATACGACAAGTGTTCCAGTATAAATTTGATCGCCTTTTTCTTTATATATTGGTTCGGATTCTCCAGTCAAAATAGATTCTTTTACCAAAAGAGCGTGGCTATCTAAAACTTGAGCATCTCCTGGTATTTTTTCTCCTTCATGCACGATTAAAATGTCATCTGGCACTAATTCACTCGAATGTATATTCTGCCTTTTATTACATCTTATGACTTCACAATTAGGATCTGATAAATTTTTAAGTGCTTCTAAAGTTTTATCAGTTTTATATTCTTGTATAAAATCTATACTTACAATGCCTATTATAAAAATGAGCATAGTAAACCCGTCTACAGGTTCACCCAATATGAAATATATAATAGATGCCGATATTAGAAGTATAAACATCGGTTCACTTATAATTTTTAAAAATTTTTTAATTATAGATTCATTCTTTGAATAGTTTAGTTCGTTTTTTCCATATTTTTTTTGTCTTTCTTCTACTTCTTCAAGGTTTAACCCAGAAAATTTTTTACCATTCATAAAATTTCTCCTTTAAATTATTATATAAAAAAAGCGGAATTTGTTTCCGCCTAATTGTTCATCTGGTGGAGGATAAGGGATTCGAACCCTTGACCCCCTGCGTGCAGGGCAGGTGCTCTAGCCAGCTGAGCTAATCCCCCAAGAACATGATTATTCTAACATGAAAGTTAGAGATAATCAAGTTTTTTTGTCATATTTTTTAAATAAATTTTAATTGTCGCATTTAGCTTTAACTTTTATTAACCCTTTTTCTAGTTCTTCCATTGCTCGACCAATATTTTTACTACTTCTATACTCTTTTTCGTCCATCTGATAATTTTTATAATCATGCATCTGTTTACTTCTTATAGAAACTATATGTACGAGTTCATATTTAGAACTTACGATATTTAATAATTTGTCTATTGCTGGGTATATCACCTTTATCACTCTCCGTCAATTTTATAATACAAAAAGTAATTTTTTATTTCAACAAAGATGACATTTTTTTACATCTATTTTACAATTAAAATCTTCCGCAACATCCACCATATACGTTACATACTTCATTTTCCTCACAGCAAGTATAGCATGGAGTATATGTATGCCTGTATATGTGATGATTTATTATTCTAGTATTTATTGGGCAAATGTGTCCTTGCCCTTTTTTGATAGATTTTAATTTTTAATTGCCTTATTTATTTCATCAAATAATGCTGAACACTTTTGATAATCAGAATTTTTTAAATCTATTAAAATTTTTTCTACT
>CALVPA010000032.1 GCA_944350395.1 uncultured Bacilli bacterium | reverse complement strand
GAAATTGAAAACGCTAATTTCGCAACCATACCTGAAGAAAAATTTTTAACCGGAACATCTAAAAAATCTTTTAATTCAGAAAATTCTACGATTTCATCAAATTTAGAATCTAAAAATTCTTTTGAGTAACCAAGTATTGCACCGTTTAAATAAATATTTTCTCTTGCAGTTAGTTCTCCATCAAATCCAGCTCCCAATTCGATCATAGGAGATATAACTCCATTAACTTCAACAGAGCCTTTTGTAGGTTTCATAACTCCACTTACAACTTTTAATAGTGTTGATTTGCCAGCACCATTTGTTCCTATTAATCCAATTACGTCGCCTTTTTCTACATTAAAAGATACGTCTTTTAACGCCCAAAAGTCTTGTCTCTTAGTTCTTCTCTTTTTACTAAATAATCTAATAAACATCATTTTAAAAGAATTATCTTTCTCAACACCTAAATTAAACTTCATTGAAACATTTTTAATTTTTATCATAAAAATCTCCTATATGTAATAAATAAATTTATCTTGTTTCTTTTTAAATACAATCAAACCAATCAATAGTCCTACTGCTGCAGAAGCAAAGCATGCTAGCAAATATAATGGGCTAGGCATTCTCGAAAATAATATTATTTCTCTCATAGAATTGATATACAAATATAACGGATTTAGCTTAAAAATTGATTGAAGTGATTCTGGTAATATAGTGATTGAGTAAAATATTGGCGTAAAATAGTTTAATATTGTCACACATATTCCCCAAATATAAAACATATCGCGTAAGAAAACTGATATAGTAGATAATATATATCCAACTCCAGCAGTGAACATCAATATACATAGAAATATAAAAGGTAAAAGTAAATAGTATATATTTAAGTAACATTTTGTACCTTCAGCTGCATTTCCAGAAAAAGCTACTATTAAAAATAGTGGTATAAGTGAAAACAAAAAGTTAATTCCAACAAATAAACACTTTGAAATAGGAAAAATATATTTAGGAATATAAACTTTATTTATTAAACTAAAGTTCGTTACCACTGAAGTCATTGCATTATTTGAAGCCTCTGAAAAATAGTTAAAAACTATTAAACCTGTCATTAAATAAACTAAGTAGTTTACACCTTCCATGCTAAATTTAAACATATTAGAAAACACTATAGCCATGACCATCATCATTAATAGAGGATAGAGTATACTCCAAAGAACTCCTAACACACTTCTTTTATATTTTACTTTAAAATCCCTTATAATTAGTTGGGACATTAAAAACTTGTATTTTTTAACATTGTAAAAAATATTTTTCATAAATGTTACCATAATTTCTCCTCATAACTTTAATATTTTGACATAATAAATAATAACATACATTCTAACTTTTTTCAATTTATGATACTAATTTATCTATTACTTTTGGAACATCAGATTTAAAAATTAAATCCTTTCCTGTTCTAGGATCTATTAGTATTAGTTCTGAAGCATGAAGTGCTAGACGGTTTATATTATTGATTTTAGACCCATATTTTTTATCGCCAACTATTGGATGGTTGTGTTCGCTCATATGTACTCTTATTTGATTTCTCTTTCCAGTATCTATATTTACACGCATGAGAGACAGTCCATTTTTATATTTTATAGTTTCATAATGGGTAATCGCAAGATTTCCTCTTTCTTTATCTTTTGTCGAGTGAACTATTTGAAAGTGATTCATCGTTAAATAAGACTTGTATGTACCTTTCTTCTCTAGTTTACCCTCTACTACACATATATATTCTCTTCTTTTAACTATATCGTTCCAATTTTTTTGTAAAGTTTCTTTTAGTCTTAAATTTTTTGAAAATAACAAAACTCCAGACGTATCTCTATCTAATCTGTGTACTACGAAAAGTTTGTTTTTTTTATTAGACTTTTTTATGTAATCGCTTACTAAATGGAAAGCGGTTATTTCTTTTTCTTTGCTATTCGATATTGAAAGTAAACCACTCGGTTTATTTATTACTATTAAATCGTCGTCTTCATATAATATTTTTAAATCTATTTTGGGTATTTCCCTCTTAGAAAAATATATCGTTATTTTAGAATTTTTAGATATAATTTTATTTGGATTTGTTTCTGCTCGGCCATCGATTTCGACCATTTTATGTTTAATATAATTTTTAATAGTTCTCTTAGATAAATCTTTTAAGTTTGCAAGTAATATATCGATAAGTTTGTCTTCTTTTACTACAAGAATTTCTTTTTTCTTCTCCGTCATATCACTCAGCTTCAATCCCACTTAATATTGTATTTGAGTCTGTATTTGTAAATGAGTATTTAACTTTTGTAAGTTTACTTTCACTCTCTAATAGAGAATCGTCATCTGCGTATTTACCAGCGGATTTCATCGTTGCAACATTGTACATTTTATTATCTAGTATAACAGCTTCTACTGTATATATTTCTATTTCATTATCACTGATTTCTATGTCATATATGACCTTTTTAATATTAGATTTTTCTTTTTCTAATTTAGAAGTAGAAATATATAATTTTTGACTCTTTAAATATTTAAGATCTGAACCGTTATATGTGAAAGATGTAGGTTCATAATCATTAGTATCAAATAGTTTTGTATAACTCTCTATTAAATCTTCTTCATTTATTATTGTAGTATCCTCGTCTACAGTGATTTTTTCTTCATCTAGGTTTTGCATCGATAAATATAATTTAAGTTCTGGTGTTATATTACCAGTGTAATAGTCTTTGATATAATTTGATGTTTCAGAAATCGTTACATTATCTAATAAATAAGAATATTCTTCTACGAGTTTAGAAAGTGAATCCTTTTCTTCTGATTCATTAGAAGTAGTATCACTAAAATTATCACTTTTTTTATTTACCACGTCTGTCTCATCTTCAAAATACTTGTCGAAATATCCATTTTCATATAAAGAATATGTGAGAAACACTGTAAGGATAAGCAGAAGTATTATAATTATATCTCTTTTAATGATTGAAAAGTTTTTACTGTTTATCAATTTTTTTTCTGCTTTTTTTATTGCATACTCAACTTCCATATCGATTTTATCTTCAGTATACTTGAGTACTTCTTTTTTCATCTCTTCTATTTCATTTGAAAAGTCAAATTTTTCAGTTTCAGTACTGCTTGCTTTTTTATTTGCCATATTACCCACCTCGGCTTTATTGTACAAGATTTCACATAAAAAGTCTATTGTCTTGTTTAATTAAAGCGATTATCTCATAAAAATAAAAAGATGCATAATAGTTTGCATCTACTCGTAACTAATGTCTTCCGCTAATCTCTTTTTTAAAAGTTTCTTTTTACTTCTACATACTAAATCGGTTTTAGTACCGTTTTTGAATATTACTAAATTTTCTTTATGATTATAACATAGAACATTGTATAAATTTAAAATACAACTCCTGTGAGATTTAAAAAATCTCGGATCTTTAATAAGTATTTTTTCTAATTTTTTAATTGAAACATAATCGATATAAGAATCATCTTTTGTATAAATAGTAACCGAATCGTCGTTAGTATTCTTTTCGATATAATATATGTCGTCATATGGAAGTCGATACGTCTCATCGAACGATGTAAATGTAAGAACAGAATATTGTGTAACCATCTTATAAGCAGTTTTTAAAGTTTCTAAAAGTTCTTTAATAATGTCTTTATTTTTATAAATTATATTTAATAAAAGTGTATTTTTAATAAATTCAGGGACGCATATTTTTTCGCTGTTTGTAGTCAATATTATAGGACTTAATAGATCTTTGTTTTCGCGAATTTTTCTCGCTAAAGTTGCACCATTTGTTCCAGGAAAATCAGCATCTATTAAGTAAACTCTTTTCCCTTCTATTTTTTCAATTTCTTTTTCAGTATTTTTTGAAAATTTATCGAATTCATAAACGTCATAATAATCAGATGAAGTGTATAAAAATTTCTTCAATATTTTCAAATACAATTCCCTTTGTTTTTTGTCTTTTTCACAAATTATAAAACTTATCATTTCTTTCACCCACAAGAAAAAGTTTAGCACTACTAGTATTAATTTTAAATAAAAAATAGTGTTAAATTTGTCGAATAAGGGTTGACATATTTTCCACTATTTGTGCGCAATTTGGGAATTTTTGTAAGATTTTAGTCAGTTTAAACTTTTAAATTTCGTTTTAATTATGCTAGTAAAGATTATTAAATAAGATAGAGATATTGCAAAAGCACCAACTACATCGCTCGCATAATGTGCCCCCAAATATATTCTACTTATTCCAATTAATACTATTAAAATTGTTAGTAGTGTTATCGATATAATTTTTAATTTTCGATTCTTACATTTTTTATATATCAAATAGATTATAAAGCCATAGAATGCAAGTGCCGACATAGAGTGTCCGCTCGGAAAACTAAATCCACTTATATCGACTAAATTCAAACCACCGGGTCTATTTCTTCTTATTAAAGACTTTAATATTTGATTTATTCCTGAAACTAGAACTAAATTTAAGGGCACCATCCATGCTAGTTTTTTATCTTTTATAACGATTAGGGCGACTATGGAAAAAGCTATTAAAGTGACGGCTTCTCCCATAAAAGTAATCGCCTTCATTATGATAGTAATAGTGTCCGTTCTATAAAATAAATTATATATAAATGTATCGAATTTAGCGATCTCGTTATCCACTATTCTATCTAGTATTTCTAAAAATATGATGCATAAGATTACAGCAATAGCCGCTTTTATGTAACTGGTTTTAATCTTCATGTTTTTCACTCCCTTTAAATATTAGCATCTTTTACTGATATATGTAAACACTATTATAAAAAAAAGCGTAAAAACGCTTAAATATTAAATGGATTATTTGAATTTCCTTGAGTTGAATTAGAGATATTATCTATACTATTTTGATTATTTGTGTTTATAGTATTTTGCTGAATGTTTGTATTTGTAGTTTGAAACGTATCACTCGATTGATTTATATTCGGATTAATGTGTGGAAAACTACCATATTTTGAACTGTTAGATTCTGCTACATTATTAGTTGGCATAACATTTTGTTTAGGTTCGATAATAGTTTCGTCTGCAATATTAGGTTGTAAATTGTTTGCTTCGGGCATTTGATTTATAGCCCCAGGATTCTTTTCAATAAATGTTTCATTAGCAATATTATTGGCTGTTACCTGATTATTAGTTTGATTATTTGCATTTAAATTTGAATTTGCCATTGCTACTGGGTTTGTATTATCTGCAGAAGTTGTCGGTATTTTTTTGTTTACTAGTTTATTTTTTCTGCTATTGATAACAAATATTAATATGATAACTATTATCAATACTAAAATTCCTGAAAATATATAAATATTTTTCATATTGTATAGTTCAAATTCAAATTCGATATTTTGAAGTTCATTCGATGATAGATTCCACGACAATTCTTTATTGTCATTATTGGTATTGGTTGCATTGCTATTCTTAGCAGAGTATGGCAAATTTACACTAAACTTTAGATCCATATTGTTCGTAAGTGAATTCGTAAATTCTGAAAAATCCATACTAGATTCTTCGTCTTCTTCACTATATGTATCTTCCGCATTATCATAATAAATTTCGTCATCAATAGTTGATTCCTCGTCGTTTGATTCGATCTCACTATCTATTTCACTGTCAGAAGCATCAAAGTTAAAATTTGCGTGATAAGTATTTTTAAAAAAACCTTTGTCAAC
>CALVPA010000031.1 GCA_944350395.1 uncultured Bacilli bacterium | reverse complement strand
AAATGTGAAAAATGCGATTATCAGTATTGAAGATAAAAATTTTTATAAACATCAAGGATTTGACTATTTAAGAATTGCAAGTGCGATGGTAAAAAATATTAAAAATGGAAGAATTGTTGAAGGTGCTTCCACTATAAGTCAGCAATATATAAAAAACATGTATTTAACATTTGATCAAAAATGGTCTAGAAAAATAGAAGAAGCATTTTTAACTTTAGAGTTAGAAGTTCATTATACAAAAGACGAAATACTTGAAGGATACTTAAATACAATAAATTTTGGACAAGGAAATTACGGCATAGAGGATGCATCTAAATATTATTTTAACAAAGATGCTGCAGATTTAACTTTAGAAGAAGCGTGTATTTTAGCTGCTATTCCTAAAAGTCCAACTAATTATAATCCCGTATCAAATTATGATAATTCAATCAAAAGAGCTAAGTTAGTAGCTAAAAGTATGGTCGAAAATAAATACATCAGTGAAGAAGAATATAATTCTTTATTCCAAAGTCAAATTCAAATTTACGGAAAAAGAGAAAATAATAATTTGCAGACTTTAATGTATTATCAAGATGCTGTTCTATCAGAACTTCAAGAGCTTACTAATATTCCAGATTCGATTATTGAATCAGGTGGACTAAAAATTTATACAGCGCTCGATTTAAATGTCCAAACTAACTTGGAAAACGCTATAAAAGAAAACATGAAAGACGATAATATTCAAGTCGCATCAGTTTATGTAGATCCTAGTAATGGAGAAGTTTTAGCTCTTGTAGGTGGAAAAGACTATAGTACAAGTCAATTTAACAGAGTTACACAATCGAAAAGACAGGTTGGATCTACGATAAAACCATTTTTATATTATTCTGCTCTTGCTAACGGTCTAACAATGGCATCGACATTTACTAGTGAAGCTACAACTTTCAATTTATCTAACAATACGACTTACTCTCCTGCAAATTATAATGATTTATACGCAAACAAAAATATTTCGATGGCAGCAGCTCTTGCCTATTCAGATAATGTCTTTGCCGTTAAGACACACTTGTTTTTAGGAGAAAATTCTTTAGTAGAAACTATGAAAACGATGGGTTTACAAGAAAATCTTTCTGCTATACCTTCTCTTGCACTTGGAACAATCGAAATAAATATGCTCGATTATGCTGGTGCTTATGCAACTCTCGCTAGTGGAGGTTATAAAAGAGACATACATTTAATTAGAAAAGTAGAAGATATGAACGGAAACGTTTTGTATGAAAAGAAAAATACAGATGATTTAATTTTAAATTACAATTACGTTTATATATTAAATAAGATGATGACTAACGCTTATAACACAGATTTTATCGATTACAATAGTCCTACAGCTGTAACTTTAAAAGGAAGATTATCGAAAACATACTCTATTAAGACAGGTACAACTGACAATGATCACTGGATAGTAGGTTATAATCCCAACGCTCTTTTGTTAGTTTGGACTGGCGATGATAACAATGAGGAAAGTACCAGCGGTTACTCGAAAATAACAAAAAATATTTGGGCAGATGCTATAGAGGAAAATTTAAAAGAGGAAGAAGATGTTTTTTATGAACAGCCTAAAAATGTTGTAGGTATTCCTCTTGACCCAGTTACTGGGGATTTTGTAACTACAGGAAAAAGTACAATGTATTATTTTGTAAAAGGATCAGAACCAGAATATTATGTTTCTGTATCAAATTAAAAAAAATAAATACGTAAAGCATTTATTTTTTTATTTTTAAAACTATTTGGTACATGTCTTCAAAATCGTATTCTTCCATCTCCACTTTAAATCCATCGCTCTCAACTTTTTTAACCGAAGATCTTATATTGTTTATTTCATCACCAATACTAACGCTATGAAAAGGCACATTAGCAATGGTTGTTTCTTCTTTTATATCATTTGGATCAATAATATCACCAAACATATTAAAAGTTTCAATATTATTTTGGGCCCCACCATTAGTTGATTCTGTCATGTCTAGCGATGTTTGTACAGGCTGTGAACTAAAAGGATTGAAATCTACTGGAGGAATATTGTCTTGAATTCCAGTATTGAGATTAGGAGCACTTGTTTCTAAGTCTGTGGGTGGTTCGATAGACATACCGAATATATTTTTATTAGTCTGTGGTGCTGGAGTATCTTCAAAAAAAGTTTCTATTTTATTACTGGTAACTGGTTCCATACTCATTCCTCCACTTTGGTTATTAGATGAATTACTGGTTCCCCCCTGTAAGAACTTTTTTATTTCATTATCCAATTGTTTTACAGTAAGCCTTTCTTTTATAATGCGATTTAGCATCATTCTCTGATCGTCTGGATTTTGAAGCTGCAAAAGACTTCTAGCATGTCTTTCACTTATCTGTTCATTTAGTAAAGCATTTTGTACTTCATCACAAAGATTGAGCAGTCTCATCTTATTTGCTATAGTAGATTGAGATACTCCCAATTTTTGTGCTAATTCTTCTTGTGTTAAATAACCTCTATCTAAAAGATTTCTATAACTCTTAGCTTCTTCTATGCTTGTTAAGTTTTTTCTCTGAACATTTTCAATTAGTGCTACTTCTGCGCTTTCGTTATCTGTCATTTCTCTAACGACCGCGGGAACTTTTTTTAAGCCTGCCATACATGATGCTTTATATCTTCTTTCACCGGCTATAATTTCGTATTTATTACCTACTCTCCTCAATACGAGTGGTTGAATTACGCCGTGAACTTTTATAGAATCAGAGAGTTCTTGAAGGGCTTTTTCATCAAAAGTAAGTCTCGGCTGAAATCTATTCGGTATTATATCTTCAACAAATATTTCTTGTACTTGTTCATTATTCATAAATATTACCCCTTTTATTCTACCTATAACATAATATTACTTTATATTTAATTTTTTTTCAACGGTTTTTTATTTATTTTATCAAATGGTCTAGGATACTTTAAATCCGTTTGACACTTTTTTTCTATAAATATAAGTGTTCTATGTGCGTCCTCTTCTGGCAGTACATATTTTTCTATAGAATTAACTCGTCCACCTAATTCTTCAATTGCAAATCTTCCATTCTCTAAACTTTCATCTATATTTCCTTTATAAGCAATAAATTCTCCATTTTGTTTTACAAAAGGCAATGACAATTCAGATAATATTGGAAGAGAACTTACAGCTCTAGAAACGACGACATCAAATTGTTCTCTAAAATTTTTTGCATAGTTTTCTGCCCTATCGTTTACAATATCACAATCTATATTTAATTTTTCTTTTAATAAATTTAAGAATTTAGTCTTTTTTCCGTTAGAATCTATTAAAGTTAGTGAAACGTTTGGACAGACTATTTTTATTGGTACTCCTGGAAATCCTGCACCAGATCCTATATCTAATATTTTTTCAGAATTAAATTTTCTATATTTTAACACTAATAGAGAATCGTAAAAATGTTTTAAATATACTTCTTCTATATTTCTTATTGCTGTTAAATTAACGTTTTTATTGTATTCTAATAAGAATTCAGCATATATTTTAAACTTTTTTATTTGATCTTCGCTTAAGTCAATTTTTAATTTATTCAAATTCTCGATAAAATTTTTTTCGTTCATTTTTTACCATATTCTTTCTTTAAATATACTGCTAAAATCGAAATATCAGATGGATTTACTCCACTTATACGACTTGCTTGAGCTATAGTTAATGGTCTTATACTTTCTAATTTTTGTCTTGCCTCTGAAGCTAAATTTATAATTTTTGAATAATCTATATCTTCTGGTATTTGCTTACTCTCTAATTTAATTAATTTTTCTACATCTTTATATGTTTTATTTATATATCCTTCATATTTTGTTTCAATTACGACCTGTTCTACGACTTCTTTATCATAAGAGGCTATCTCTGGATAAATTTTATAGAGAGTATCTATAGTGATATCCGGTCTTTTTATTAATTCATAAAGACTAGTTTTTCTATCTATATTAAATTCTTTACAAGAACTATCCTTACCTATTTTTATAATTTTTATTTTATTTGCAAGTTCTTTTATATTAAATTCTTTCTCTTCTAATTTTTTCATCTGTTCGCATGATATTAATCCGGATTCATATCCATATTTTCTCAATCTTAAATCTGCGTTATCGTGTCTTAATAATAATCTATATTCGGCTCTAGATGTAAGCATTCTGTAAGGTTCTATCGTACCTTTTGTAACTAAATCGTCAATTAATACACCTATATAGGACTCACTTCTTTTTAATATTAAAGGATTTTTATTTTCTATTTTTCTAGATGCATTTATACCTGCAATAATACCCTGTCCAGCAGCTTCTTCATAACCACTAGTTCCGTTTATTTGTCCAGCGGTAAAAAGATTTTCTATTAGTTTAGATTCTAAAGATGGTTTTACTTGAAGTGGATCTATTGCATCGTATTCTATCGCATAAGCATATTCTAAAATTTTTGCATTTTCGAGTCCTTCTAAGCTGTGCACCATTTTTTCTTGAACATCTATTGGCATAGAAGTAGAAAATCCTTGTAAATATAGTGCATCATAATATTTACTATTTTTAACCATACTTTGAGGTTCTAAAAATAAAATATGTTTTTCTTTATCTTTAAATCTCACTATTTTATCTTCGATACTTGGGCAATACCTCGGTCCAACACCTTCAACGAATCCTCCGTACATACTCGATTTTGATAAATTATCTTT
>CALVPA010000030.1 GCA_944350395.1 uncultured Bacilli bacterium | reverse complement strand
ATAGGTCTTCTACCGGTTAAATCGTTTATATATGGATTTAATTCGAGTATTATTTGGTTTTTTAAATCAATGTAATTGTATCTAGCATTCGCTTGAAAATACTTCTTTACTATCTGTTCGATGTGTTTGCTTATCGCAACTATTAGATCAGTGTTTTCATTTACTAAGATAAATCCTCTAGTAGTTACATTTGGGTGGAGTAGTAACTGCTTTTTATTTACGTCTAAGTTTAGAATTGCAACTAATATTCCATCTTTGCTCATGAGTTTTCTATCTTTTATGACGACTGATCCAACGCTGCCTATTCGAGACCCATCTACATATACATCTCCTGCTTGATAGTTTTTACCTCTAACGATGCCGTCATTTGTCAAATCTAGTGATTCGCCATTTTTTAAGATAAATATTTTGTCTTCTTCGACACCACAAGATACTGCGAGTTTTTTGTGTTCTTTGAGCATTCTATATTCGCCGTGCATAGGCATAAAGTATTCGGGTTTGATTAGTCTTAGCATCAGCTTTAGTTCTTCCTGTTTAGCGTGTCCAGAAGTGTGTATGCTAGATATTTCGGTATTCGTTACAACTTTGACGCCCTTTAAATAAAGTTTATTTATGATTCTATTTATGCTTGCAGCATTACCAGGAATAGGGCTAGATGAGAATACTACGATGTCATCTGGCATGAGTGTAATCTGTTTATGAGTGCCGTTTGCTATCCTAGAAAGAGCTGCAAGTGGTTCACCTTGAGAACCGGTACATAGTATGCATATTTCGTTTTTCTTTAAGTTTTTAGATTCGTTAACATCTATAAATACTGTCTTATCTGTAATCAAATTGTTGTTTAGAGCAATCTCTTTTGCGTTTTCCATACTTCTACCGAATGTGACTATCTTTCGTCCGTTTTCGCGGCACGTCTCGGCGATATGTTTGATCCTATATATGTTGGATGCAAATGTCGCAAGTATTATCCTATTTGCCGTGTATTTTGTGAATATCGCATTTATAGTTTCATCTACACACGACTCACTCTTAGAAAATCCTTCGCTTAGGGCATTAGTAGAGTCGCTCATAAGTAGTTTTACTCCTTCAGCACCGAGTCTAGCCATCTTGTGGATGTCGCTCATAGGACCGATTGGAGTTAGGTCGAACTTAAAGTCTCCCGTCGAAACTATAGTGCCATTTGGAGTGTGGACTACTATTCCATAACTATCTGGTATAGAGTGGCTAGTTCTTATGAATTCGACACTCATAGTCTTAAACTTTATATAAGAGTCTCCATCTATAATCTCTAAATCGTCATATTTTATGTTTCTGTCTACTAACTTTTTAATTATCAAATCGTTCGCTATCTTCGAAGTATAAATCTTAGGTATCTTAACGCTTCCTAATAAAAATGGTATACCACCAATATGGTCTTCGTGACCGTGGGTGATAAATAATCCCTTGATCTTATCTTCGTTTTCTTTTAAAAATGTAGTATCCTGTATGACATAGTCGACACCGAGTAAATCGTCCTCAGGGAACATTACTCCAGCATCTATTATGATTATCTCTTCATCGTTTTTTATTACATACATGTTTTTGCCAATTTCACCGAGTCCACCCAATGCAAAAACAGACGTAACCATCTCTTTTTCTTTCATATAAAAAATAATTCCTTCTTTCGTTTTAAAGTTTTGTTTTTATAAAAGCGTTAAAAGATATATTAATTATATAATAAGTCACTTGAATTTTCAAGTTAGAACTGATATATTTGTAAAGAGGGTTGATAAAGATGAATAAAAGAGGATTTACTTTAGTGGAGTTACTGGCGGTCATATCTATTTTAGCGCTTCTCTTAGTGATAACAGTGCCTGCAGTTATGAATTCAAGAAATAATGCAATCAAAGGAATAAGTAAAGAAGAAGAAAACAGTATAAAAGAAGCTGGTAAATTAGTGGGAATAGATTTAGACGATTATACGAGTGAAATATACAACTGTAAAGAAGGCTCGTGGATAGAAAGCAATTGCACACTGGCAGATGGAAACTGGATAGAAGCCAAGATTACGATAGATGAACTAAAGAAATACAATTATTTTGACGATACACAAAACCATTGTAGTGGTGTGATTACCGTTACTAAAGTGGAAAGTGGATATAAAGTCACTCTAAACAATATAAAGTGTAATTAACGAAGGGGGATATTATGGGACTATTCGATAAATTTAAAAAAGTTTTTAAAAAGGAAGAGAAAGAGGATTTAGAAAAGTACGAAACGGGACTAAAAAAGTCTAGAGATGAATTTGTATCCGAACTAAATCTTCTCGGTATAAAATTTACTAAAGTAAGCGACGAATATTATGAAGAATTAGAGAAGATTTTGATCGGTGCAGATATTGGTGTTAAGACAGTATTCAATTTTTTAGATAGACTTAAAAAACGGGTAAAAGAAGAGAATATTACGAGTACTAAGGAACTTACCGAAGTAATCGTAGACGAGATGTTCATGATATATGTAGGCGAAGACCAATTAAGCGATAAAATAAAAATGAATCCAAATGGCCCCACTGTAATACTTATGGTAGGAGTAAACGGAGTAGGTAAGACTACGACGATAGGAAAACTTGCGAATAAATATAAAGCTGAAGGTAAAAAAGTCATGCTAATCGCTGGAGATACGTTTAGAGCAGGAGCAGTAGAACAGTTAAAAATATGGGCAGATAGAACCGGATCAGAATTTTTTGGCAAAGAGAATACAGACCCCGCAGGCGTAATATTCGATGGACTAGTGCTTGCTAAAGAAAAATGTGTTGACATAGTCTTTGTAGATACCGCAGGAAGACTACAAAATAAAGCAAATTTAATGGCGGAACTAGAAAAAATAAATAGGGTCATCGCTAGACAGATAGAGGGAGCTCCTCACGAAGTACTTCTCGTAATAGATGCATCTACTGGTCAAAACGGAATAAGCCAGGCAGAGAGTTTTAAAAGTATTACCGATATAACGGGAATAGTACTTACTAAAATGGACGGTACTGCTAAAGGTGGAATAGTGTTAGCAATAAAGGAAGAAGTCGGTTTACCGGTTAAATTCATAGGTCTTGGAGAAGGAATAGATGATTTAAAATCGTTCGATATCGAGTCATACATATATGGGTTATTTAAGGGAATGATGTGATATGGAAGAAAACATTTATTATTCTGCACTTTTCGATATATATGGAAGTTTACTGACAGATAAACAGAAAGACTATTTTATGGATTACTTCTTTGAAAATTTGACGATTGAAGAGATTGCCGAAAATCACAACATAAGCAAAAATGCAGTCAGCAAACAGTTAAAGGCAGTCAAAAATTCTTTGAAATACTATGAAAAAAGTCTAAAATTATATGAAAGGCGAAATCTGTTAAAAAAAGAATTTGAAAAAGAACCAGATATATTGTTAAGAATTGAAAAATATGATAGTATATAGATTATAGGAGGATTGAATATGTTAATAGCAATTATAGTAATAGGTGTGATAGTATTCTTACTATTCATATATGGAATATCTACTTACAACAGTCTAGTAGGTCTTAGAAATAGAGTTAACGATCAATGGAGTCAAATCGATGTCGAATTAAAGAGAAGATTCGATTTGATACCAAACTTAGTTAGTACAGTAAAAGGTTATACTAAACACGAAAGTGAAACTCTAGAAAACGTAGTAAAAGCGAGAAATACTTATCTAACTGCGGGAACTAAAGAACAAGCGATGGATGCCGATAATGAACTAACGAATGCTATAACTAAATTGTTTGCATTATCAGAGAGTTATCCAGACTTAAAAGCAAATCAAAACTTTCAAGATTTACAAAATCAACTGAAAGAGACAGAAGATAAGATCAGTTTTGCTCGTAAGTTCTATAACGATACAGCACTACAGTTAAACGATAAGATAGAGATGTTTCCTAGCAGCATCATTGCCAATATGTTTAAATTTACAAAAGTAGAATTCTTCAAAGCTAATGAAGCTGAAAGAGAAAACGTCAAAGTTGAATTCTAAAGCTTAGCTATTTAAAGTTAAGCTTTTTTTGAGGTGAAGAGATGAAAAAGATAATATTATTCTTAGTGCTATCAATTATAGCCCCATTGAGCGTCCTTGCAGTTAGTGAAGTTGATTACGATGTAAAAGATGTGTACATCGATAGTTCGATCGATTTTATGGGAAGTATGCATATAAAAGAAGCAATCATTATAGAAGGCTCATTAAATGGATTTGAAAGAGTCATAAATTATAAAAACAGTGCTCTTAAGGATTGGACTAGTGGAGAGATAGATTTTGCTAACAGTTCAATATACAATGCAAGAGGTGTAAGTTTATCTCTAGTATCAGCATTTAATATAAGTGAGGACCAAATCGGGTGGAATATTTTTGATGAAGATTATAAAGATTTTAATGAAACGGTATCTGCAGTAAGTGGGAATTCAGGAGTCTATACTTCTAGAGAAACTGAAGATGGAATCGATGTAAAAGTATACAATCCAAACAAAAGCGGTTACATTGTATATTTGTTCGATTACTACATAGACCAAGCAGTAGTTTTGCATAACGATATAGCAGAAATTTATTGGACATTTTTGCCACAAGATTTCGATCCAGTAGAAAGTGTCAATATTCAGCTTACGATTCCAGGATCATGTACAGATGATAAGTTTAGATTTTGGGCTCACGGTTCGTTAAACGGAAACATTTCAGGGATTAGTGATGCGAAGGATGACGATGGGAATATTCTTTATAAAGGTGTGTTAGCTACCGTAAATGATGTAGAATTTGGCAAAGGAGTAGACATAAGAATGACTTTCGATAAGTCTCTCATGTCTGTCGCATCTTCCTTTTTAAATAATAGTGGCATTGATGCTTTAGATAAAATAATTGAAGTAGAGACAGAAAGAGCTAACGATGCTAATTCTCAAAGAAAGATGATAAAAATTGTCTATTATGGCATATATGGAATAAGCATCATATATTTAATCGGTATTGTTCTACTTTGGATATATCTATATAGAAAATATGATAGAGAACACAACGTAAACTTTACGGCAAAATATTATAGAGAATTTACTGGAGACTATAGCGTAGAAGTCATAGAATATCTTATGGAAAAAAATATCTCTAACAAAGCGCTCAGTGCTTCAATTATGAATTTGATATATAAAAAGAACATTGAAATAGAGGAAATATCTAACTCTAAAGACGATTTAAAACTGATACTTAAAAATAGAGATAATGTGAGCAAAGCAGAAAATATAATATTAGATCTCCTCTTTAGTGTTGTTGGAAAAAATAGTATAGTTACATTAAAACAGATAGAAAATTATAGCTCAAATGTAAGTACTAGTAGGTCTTTTGTAAATAAATACAATTCTTGGAAAAATCAAGTAGTGATGGATGCCGAGAGTGAAAATTTCTTCGAGGACATATCTACAGCAAAGATTATAGGATTCGTATACTTTATATTGGGTATGATAATCATGTTTTTGAATATTTACTTTAATATAGGAAATACTGTTTTAATAATTTTAATCGTAGTAATGAGTATAGTACTTTTGATATATACTAATACATTTAAGAAATGGACCAAAAAGGGAAGGGAACATTATCTTAAATGGAATGCATTTAAAAATTTCCTAAAAGATTTTGGTTCATTTTCTAATAAAGAAGTGCCAGAGATAAAGTTGTGGGAAAAATATCTCGTATATGCGACCGTATTTGGTCTTGCAAAAGAAGTACAAAAAGCGATGAATATAAAACTATCGGAAATGGGAGATACTACAGTATACAATAGTTATCGTCCTCTATATTATCACAACATATATATTGGAGACAGATTAGATCACAGTATATCACATGCTTATAATAAAGGTACTTCCCTAATAAATGCAGAAAACGCTAAATCTAGTTTTAGCAGTGGAAGTGGATTTGGCGGAGGATTCTCTAGTGGTGGAGGATTTGGCGGAGGAGGCGGATCAGGCCACGGATTTTAATCCAAACCCCTGTCAAAATATTGACTTACAAGTTATAAAATGTTATAATTAAATTCCTAAAAAATATGATAATAAGAACCTAATTTGACAAATCCCACAAAAAGTGCTAAAATACGCACTAATTAAGGGAATAAGGGGGAATTTTTATGAAAGGATTCATTCTCGATTACGTCAATGAAAATGAGTATCACAAGTTAGAAAGAGCACTAAAGAAATATAATATGCTCGCCTATAAAAAGTTGAATTTTGAATACTATCCCGCATTTAGAAGTGGTAAGTTTTTAGGTGATAAAATTTCGACAGATAAAGAGAAAAAAACAGTTACATACGAATTAAAACTTCCGAGCGACCATATGTTTAGTCAGGTTCATGGCGATGTAAAATTACATTATATAGTATATCCAGAACAAGGGACAGTCCTTTTAGATACTATTACGCCATCAGATATACTGTTAGAAGGGCATATGGCTGAACTCACTACATATAAAGGTGTAATGATTAGTAAACAAAATGTAGCTAAAGATATGTTCAAAATAGATTTATTAAATATGTTAAACAAATAAAAAGACCTAAATGGTCTTTTTAGTTTGGTTAGAAATCAAACCGCATTCTAAACACAAATCTGAAATTTCCTCTGGAGTCAATTTTTTAGCTATTCTCGATATGGCATCTTCATTTAATTTGGAATATTTTCTAAGTAAATCCAAATTTATTTCTAAATTTTTAATATCTTTTAACTTTTTAGATATTCCCTGTCTAATCGCTTCTCTAGTCGAATTAGCATAGACTATAGCTTTATATCCATACATCGAAGCGATAACGGATTCTCCTTTTTCAGTATTCAGATAAATTTCATCGACAAATTTTTCTATATTATCTCCTTTAAATTCTAATGTTATCATCTATTATCCTTTCTAATTATTTAAAATAGTATGCACTAAATTAAACAAATATTCTAAAATAAAACTCAAGCTATTAGACTGCTTGAGTTTATTTTTTTAAATGGTGCAGGTAACAGGACTTGAACCTGCACGGTGTAACCACTAGATCCTAAGTCTAGCGCGTCTGCCAATTCCGCCATACCTGCAATAAAAATGGTGGATCTTGTAGGACTCGAACCTACGACCGCCCGGTTATGAGCCGGATGCTCTAACCAACTGAGCTAAAGATCCATCGACTACTTAATAATAACATAAATTTTACACTCGTGCAATATCTTTTTTACTTTTTTGGGCAAAATAATGATATAATGGAATCGAGGTAATTTATGGAAGTACATCGTTTAAAAATTATAATGAGATTTTTGATAGTTGGAATAATGATGATCATTCTTGTAAATTTAATAAGGGCAAAGCTCATAGTAAAAATTAGTGCCGTAACCAATGTTGGATTTTATAATGTTGCATATGAGGATGTCGAAGTATCAACTGAAAATAATAGTTATAAAAAACCAGAATTTAAGTATAATGACGAATTAAATCAGATCGTAAATGAATATATTGAAAACAATTCATGTGAAAATTTAGAATATAGTGTATATAAAATTGGATCTGATAAAGTAAATATTTACTTAAACTGTGGGAAACCGCAAAGCGTTTTATACGATTATGTAAAAAAAGAAAAGTTAGGTTTTGAAACCGTAGTTAAAAATAGTGAAGACTTCGATTCTAACGTAAAAAGACTTCTCAATTTAAAATACCCGACATTTGTAACAGATGAGATATCTACTCTAAATGGTGCCTACAATATTAAAGATAATGAGATAGTCGCTTATTACGATACAGTAGATTATGGCAGTGCATCTATAAAAATAAATAATAACGAAATAAAAAATGATTTAGTTTATAATATGAGTTATGACGATGCTTATGAGAATGAGACATATACATTAGATAAAAACAAAAAAACAATAGCTTTCACTTTTGACGACGGGCCCAGTACATATGATTTAGAGATTATAGATACGCTCGTAGCAAGCCATTCAAAGGCGACGTTCTTTGTAGTAGGTAATAGAATAAACAATTATACATCTAGCATTCAAAAAATGCTAGATAATGGCATGGAAGTGGGTAATCATACATATGACCACAAATCGATGACAAAACTGTCGACAGAAGCTATGAGGGAAGAAATAGTAAAGACTAATGAAACATTTAAAGCTCTTACGGGACAAGAGTTAAAACTCTTTAGACCATCATACGGCTCTATAAATAAAACTGTACTGTTAACAATAGGAATGCCTTCAATACTTTGGAGCATAGATACGCTAGATTGGCAGAGTAGAGACGTCGACAAAATATGTGAAGCCATATTGAAAGATGTATCTGATGGCGATATAGTACTAATGCACAGTCTTTATAAAACTACAAGCGAAGCAGTAAAAAAAGTTATTCCAGAATTATATAAAAGGGGATATCAAATAGTTACAGTAAGCGAGCTCATGGAATTAAAAGGAATTACTCTAAGCGCTGGTTCTTCATATAGAAACGCAAAATAAATAAAGATTTTTTCAAATTAAAGACTTGTTTAAGTCTTTTTTAGTTGCAAAAAAATTCAAAAAGTAGTATAATCACCCCTACAACTATTAAAAAGGGGATTTTATATGGGAATTAGGGAATTATTTGTCGATTTAGACGGATTACCAAATAGACTAACTAATGAGGACCAAAAAAAGCTTTTTAAAGAATTTAAAAACGGTTCTTCAGAAGCTAGAGAAAAATTAATAACTCACAATATTAAATTGGTCATATTTGAAATTACGCATAAATTGCAGACTAGCAATTGTGATAAACAAGAATTAGTATCAGTTGGATTAATAGGTTTAATAAAGGCTGTTGACACTTTCGATTATCAAAAAGGATTTGAATTTTCCACATACGCTGCAAAATGTATCGATAATGAAATAATTTTATTTTTGAGAAAATATAGTAGAGATGCTCAAAATGTCAGTTTAGATGGAAATACAGTAAACTATAAAGATGGTACTAATTTTAAAATAATAGACACTATAAGTAGCGGTACAAATATAGCTAAGGATATGGAAAAATCAGAAATTTTAAAAATTGTAAGGGGATTAGTTTATCAATTACCGCTTAGAGATAGTGAAATTATGCTTTTACATTTTGGGTTTTATGATGGAATTATGCACTCTCAAAAAAGCATAGCTAGCCGTCTTAATTTAACACCATCTACTGTATCTAGAGCGATCGGCAAGAATGTAGAAAAATTAGGCCAACAATTAAATGAGATGGGAGTAATAAATTTACCGATGGAATTTGATGACATAAAACATAGTACAAAAGATAGATGTGTTGATACAAAATCGAATAAACTTCCATATATTGCAATGCCTTTATTGGAAGAAGAACAGATTTTATTAGATATTTGGAAACATTTCCAACTTAGCTCAGTAGCACAGTCAAACGGCATTGTTAAAGAAGAAAAGCAAGAATTTACAGCAGAACATTATTTAGATATATTAAAAGTGCTTAGACAACCAAAATTTAAAAAATATTTAAAAATGTTTACTATTAAAGAAGCAATTATATTACTCTTAAAAATGAGATATTTTGAAGATAGAAACTTTTCTTCAGAATCAGTAGCAGCATTTTTTAAATTGAGTATAGAAGAATATACAACAATAACTATAAATGCGCTAAAAAAATATAGAGAAAAAGTTTATAAAATAATGGGAAAATCTTTTAATAGATCAGTCTCTTTTGACGAATCTGGTCAAAAAACTGTATAAATTTACTTGACTATAATTCTAAAATTAGGTACAATTATATCGTGCCTTACGGAGTAGTACTCAAGAGGCTGAAGAGGCGCCCCTGCTAAGGGTGTAGGTCGGGAAACTGGCGCGAGAGTTCAAATCTCTCCTACTCCGCCATTAGAAATTTAACTTCTAAACTAAATACAGTTTAGGAGTTTTATTTTTGCCAAAAATATGATATTATCTTAAAGAAATGTGGTGGTCTATATGCAAAGAGTTTATATAGGATATGTCCAAGGTACTCATGGGCTTAGGGGAGACTTGAAGATTAAGTGCAGGTTTGAAAATCCAGATAAAGTATTCGTCAAAAATAACACGATATATTTAAACGAAGAAGAGCACACAATAACTGCGTCAAAATATTATAAAGGCTTTTATCTAGTAACTATAGACAATTTAAAAGATATAAATTTGACCGAAAAGTATATAGGTCATGATGTATTTATAGATAGAGATGAATTAAACTTAAAGAGTGGAGAATACATATTAGACGACCTATATGGCATGGAAGTATATTCAAACGGTAAAAAGTGTGGCAACGTAGTAGAAATATTAAATAACGGTGTTTACGATATATTGGTAATCGAATCGAATAAAAAATTTATGGTTCCTTTAGTAGACGAATTTATTGAAAGAGTAGATTTAGAAACAAATAGAATAATTGCTAAAGATATCGAGGAGTTGATGAAATGAGAATTGATATACTTAGCCTTTTTCCAAACATGTTTGATGGCTTTTTGAACGAATCTATAATCAAAAGAGCTATTAGAGATAAAAAAGTTGAAATAAATGTGATTAACTTTAGAGATTACACACCTTTAAACAATGGACAAGTAGACGATACCATTTACGGTGGTGGGCCTGGAATGCTTCTTAGGTGTGAACCTATATTTGAATGCATCGATAAAATTAAAACACAAAACTCTAAAATAGTAATACTTTCACCTGACGGAAGGACATACGATGAAGACTGCGCTAAAGAATTTGCTAAAATTGAGCATCTAATATTAATATGCGGTCACTATGAGGGATTCGACGAGCGTATAAAGTCGCTTGCTGATTATATAATATCTATTGGCAATTTTGTATTAACGGGTGGAGAAATACCTGCAATGGCTATTACCGATTCAGTAGTTCGCCTAATTCCCGGCGTTATAAACAAAGAAAGTTTGGAAAGTGAATCGTTTGAGGACGGTCTATTAGATTACCCTTCTTACACAAAACCGAGTGAGTATAGAGGAATGAAAGTTCCTGAAGTGCTTTTAAGTGGTAATCATGCCGAGATAGAAAAGTGGAGACAATCTGAAAAGTTAAAAAAGACACAAAAAGCTAGACCAGACATAATGGAGTAATTTTTATGAAGTACTTTAAAATTACAAAAAAAGACTATTACAATAAAATAGAAGATAATGTAACATTTAAAAATGGATATAAATTTGGATCTAAGACAAAAATATGGATATACGATTATGACATGATCGAGTATATACTTGCTAAAAAATTAGATAAATATTTAAAAGATATTCTTAGTCTGTATCTCTTACTAGAGGATGATGACGACGAATCTGCAAATGAACTAATAATAAAACTAGACACTATGAAAAAAATATTGTTTGATAAATATTCAAAATATTTAAGCGATAAACTTGTAAAGAGATATAACTATAAATTCGACGATATAGAAAAACGTATAGAAAATAAAAAACGTAAAAAAAGTATTCATAGATGACAGAAAGTGACACATTAAACTGTGTCTTTTTTTTATACTCGATAATAGGTGAAGGACATGATTATCTATTTAGATCTGATATTCGTAGTTAACCTTGTATTCGATTTTGCTCTTCTCTTAACAGTCGATCTACTTCTAAAGAGAAAATCTTCTTATAAACGTACGTTGTTAGGGGCTTTATCTGGTGAACTCAGTATGATAACTATCTTTATTAATTTTAATAGAATTAATTTATTTTTACTAAAAAATTCAATAAGTCTAATCATGTCTATAATAAGTTTTGGATTTAAAGATATAAAATATACTTTTTATAATGTAATCTATCTATATCTAGTAGGAACTATACTGGGAGGATTTACTTATTATCTTTATAACGAATTTCAAATAGATATGACTTACAGTTTTAGATATATAATCATCTTGATTTTAAGTCCATTAGTACTACTTATATACTATAGATTAACTAAGAGATTTAAAAATAATTACAATAATAGATATGATTTGCTTATCAAGTATGACGGGTTAGAATTTAGGGGAACTGGTTACTTAGATAGTGGAAATAAGTTAGTTAGTCCGATAAGTGGTAAACCCATAATACTTGTAGAAAAAGAATACATAAAAAATCACAAATTAAAACTTTTGCCGGTTCCTTTTAATGCCTTAAACCATCATGGAATAGTGAACTGCTTTAAACCGGATGAAGTATATGTAAACGGTAAAAGTCAAACAGGAGTATTAATAGGCATAAGTGAAGTAAAATTTAACATTGAAGGAGTAAACGCTTTATTAAATGCTAGAATGGAGGGTTTATGATATTTAAAAAGATCATCGAATGGTTAAAAGCAAAATATAATGACTGTTTCTTTATAGGTAGTAGTGATGCTCTTCCACCACCTCTATCAAAGGAAGAAGAACTAAACTATCTCATCAAGTGTAAAGCAGGCGATATGGAAGCTAGAAACATCTTAATAGAACACAACTTAAGATTAGTCGTATTCCTCGCTAAAAAGTTCGATAGTACAGGTATAGACTTAGAAGATCTAGTAAGCATTGGTTCTCTAGGGCTAATCAAAGGAATAATGACTTATAAAATAGATAAAAACATAAAACTTGCAACTTATGCATCTAGGTGTATCACTAATGAAATACTCATGTTCTTGAGAAAAAACAAAAATAGGAAGGGTGAGATAAGTTTTGAAGATGCACTAAACTACGATGCGGAAGGAAACGAATTACACTTAGAAGACATCATGGGGACAGAACCGGATGTAGTGCACAACGAATTAGAAGATAAATTTAATAAGATAGAACTAGAAAAAGAGTTAGCGCTTCTTCCTGAAAGAGACAGAGAAATAATGACTTTGAGGTACGGCCTTAACAATACGGAAGAATATACTCAAAAAGAAGTCGCAGATATGTTAGGCATAAGTCAGTCTTATATATCGAGAATCGAAAAGAAAGTGATAAGAAAACTAAAAAATACTATGAAGACTTGAATAAAACAAACAAACCCACTCCAATATTTAGTCGGAGGGGGTTTTGTTTTGAGTAAGTTTAAAGTAGATATTGCTGGTATAGATACGAACAATTTAAAAGTTTTGAGTAACGATGAGATGTTAGAACTGTTTAAAAGATTTAAAGATGGGGATGCTGCAGCCAAGACAGAAATAGTTAACGGAAATCTTAAATTAGTCTTAAGTATTATAAGTAAGTATAGATATAAAGAACTCGATATGAACGATCTATTTCAAGTAGGTTGCATCGGATTAATAAAGGCAGTAGACAATTTCGATATGTCATATGGAGTGATGTTTTCTACGTATGCTGTACCACTAATTTTGGGAGAAGTAAAAAGACTCATAAGGACAAACAGCAGTGTCAGAATTGCTAGAAGTATAAGAGATACTGCATACAAAATACTAAAGTTCAAAGATGAATATTCTACTGTCTATGGAGTAGAACCGACGAACGAAGTTATCGCTAAAAACTTAGGTATAAATGAATACGACATAAGATTTAGTTTAGAGTCGCTGCAAGATCCAGTGAGCATATTTGAACCCATCTATAACGATGGGGGAGATACTATATTTTTATTAGACCAAATTGCAGATACTAAAGCGAATAATACTGATAAAGATATGCTTTTAGCGATGAAAGAAGCCTTAAACAAGATAAAGAAAAGAGAAAAAGATATACTAGTAAATCGCTACATAATCGGAAAGACACAGAGTGAAATAGCCGAAGAGATGAACGTGAGTCAAGCTCAAGTATCAAGACTAGAAAAAAGTGCTATTAAAAACATTAAAAAACTGATGGAATAATATAATTTATTGAGGCGAATTATATGAACATGAGCGAATTACAACAAAAAGATATAGTCAATACTAAAGATGGAAAACGAATAGGTAGAATATGCGATTTAGTCGTAAACGAAAAAGGGGAGATACTTTACCTAGTAGTAGAGCCTACAAAATTCTTTAAAAAAATGACACCATTTGGCACCGAAACAAACATAAAATTCGACCAAATAATCAAATTTGGGTCTGATGTAATACTTGTCGATTTATAAATTTAATAGTATAATTTTAATGGTGAGCAAGCGATGAATAAAAAAATATTTATAATTGGGATCGTATCACTAATAATAGATCAAGTATCAAAAGTATTAATAGATACATTTTTAGAGCCAGATCAAGTGATAGTCATCGTTAAAAATTTTTTTTATCTGACTAGAGTTGGAAATACAGGTGCAGCTTTCAGCATACTAGAAGGCTATACTCTTTTTTTAATAGCCTTAAGTTTCGTATGTATAATTCTTTTATTTAAATTATCTAAAGATTTTAAAAAGAATAAGACTACTACTTTTGCATTTGGTTTATTAGTAGGTGGTATACTCGGTAATTTGAGCGATAGACTATTTTTAGGCATAGTGAGAGACTTTTTAAAGTTTAAGATATTCGAGTATAACTTTCCTATATTCAATGTCGCAGATATGTGTATAGTAATAGGAGTAATACTATTGATTGTTAGTATGTATAAAGGAGAAGAACATGGTAGTAAAAGTAGAAAATATAGATGAAATTGTGAGAATCGATAAATATCTAGGCACAGTAACAGAATATTCTAGAAGTAAAATAGAAGAGATGATCTCAAAAGACTTGGTCTTAGTAAATGGAAAATCTATAAAATCCAGTTTTAAATTCAAAAATGGAGATGAAATAACACTTCCAGACGACTACATTAAACCTATAGAAGTAAAGGGAGAAGATATAGATTTAGATATAGTATACGAAGATGAATACATATTAGTCGTAAATAAACCTAGTGGAATGGTAGTGCATCCTGGAAATGGGAATATGTCGCATACTTTAGTAAATGCACTATTAAACCATACCGACAAATTATCGGATTCTAATGGCTATTTTAGACCAGGTATCGTACACAGAATCGATAAAGATACGAGTGGACTACTATTAGTAGCTAAAAATGATAAAGTACATGCAATTTTTGCAGAATGCTTTAAAAATAAGACTATCAAAAGAGTCTATGTAGCTCTTTTAAAAGGCGAATACAACCACATGAGTGCTGTAATAGATGCTCCTA
>CALVPA010000029.1 GCA_944350395.1 uncultured Bacilli bacterium | reverse complement strand
TTACAGTAGAATTTTCTTTTACACGCCAGTCAGTAACATTTATATAACTGTTTACTACTTCTTTATAATCCAAAATCGTAGATTTCATGTTGCGCATTTTTTTTTGATGTTTGCGATATAATATGTACGATTTAGCAACGTCTGTATATCCAGACTTTTGAAGAACTTCTTCTACACTGTCTTGTATATCTTCAACTGATATGATGTTATCCTTTAATTTTGGTTCAAAATCAGCAGTCACTTTTAGTGTTAGAAAATCTATAACATTGTCGTCATACTTTTTATCTACTGATTCAAATGCCTTTACGATTGCACTCTTAATCTTTTGAATATCAAACCCCACTATTTTTCCTTCTCTTTTTCTTACTTTATACATTTTATTTCCTCCTTCTAATCTAAAGCACGAATTACTAAATTAGGATAATCTTCCTTTAATTCACTATATATCAACTCGAGTTCATCGTGACTAAACGCATGTAAATTTTCATCTCGCACGTCGTCACTACTTTCAAAATTTTGTAAATAGTATTTGCTATTTTTACCTATCATTTCGCATATTTCTCTAATATCAGAAATGGTATGCATCTCTTTCATTATTGTAGTTCTAAACTCGTAATCGATTTTATTTTCTTTTAAAATTTTTATACTTTTTAGTATGTCATCTATTTTTATCTTCTTACCGCATGTAAGATCGTATTTAGACTTAGTATTTTTTATATCCATAGCTACATAGTCTATGAGATGTTCATCTATCAATTTTTTTAATAAGACTGGATTACTGCCATTGGTATCGAGTTTTACCTTTAAATCATACGATTTTATTTTCTTTATAAAAGATTCGATATCTTTTTGTATTAGAGGCTCACCACCAGTTATGACAACTCCATCTAAAACTTTTTTTCGTCTTCCTAAATAATCAAATATCTCACTTTCATCGATTAAACCTTTTTCATCTTTAAACCCTATGAGACTAGAATTATGACAAAATGGGCAATCAAAATTACATCCTCTTGTAAAAACGATACATGCCAAATTTTTAGGATAATCGAGTAAAGTCAGTTTTTGAAATCCGTCTATTATCATGTCGAACCTGCCTCCACTTTTATGGTCTTTACATTATTTAAGGATGCTACACGTATTACTTCCTCTACTTTATTCTTGCTTGCATTCTTAGGTAATCTTACTTTCAAATCAAAAGAAGCAAACTTATGATATTCTCCGGCAATTTTACATAACTCTTTAATGTCTGTAAATTTAGATAAATATTTGCTCAACAAATCATATCTATCCTTTTTTAATATTTTTAAACTTCCATACATCGACTTGTCTAGTGATAATAATTCTCTATTTGTCTTCACACTATCATCTTCGCTCAATACAAAATTTAATTTATTATCTACTGTAAACTTCTCTATTTTATCGTACATAAATTTTATTATATTGAGTCCCAATTTAAAATCTTTCACATCTAGTTCATCTTTTTTTGAAAGTGCTTCTAGGCATTCTCCTAATCCACAAAATCTGATGTTTAGTGCTCCATTTCTCAAAATCTTTCTCACTTTCTGTCCGCATTCCAATTTTTTTGATTCGAACACGATGTTATTTTCAAACATGCAGTCATAGTTTTCTCTAAATTTACTTGCCTGTATATCGTATCTCTGTATGAGCTGTGATTTGCAGAGGTCTAATAGTTCTCCAAGTTCTTCATAGAACGAAGTCATATTTTTAGAGTCGTATTTGATTCCTAATCTTGCGAGATTTATTGTACTTGAAGATAATAAGATTTTACCTCTAGAAGTATTGTTTTCATCATTTATATTTTTATTGATTATGAGGCCATTTGTAAAGCATTCGAGTTTATCGTCGTAATCTACATCATTCATAAATAAGACTATTAGACTCTTTTTATTTTGAAGAGTTTCTATTAATTCTTCACTATCAGCTCTGTCAACCTTATAAATGGTCGTAATATTTTTAAGAGTATTAAATCTATTTAAAACCTCAAAATATATTTTTACAAACAGTTTACTTTCAGGCGTCTTACTACTTCCTAAGCTTATACCAATACTGTTACAAGAAAATCTGTAGTGAAAGTCTTCTATTACGGTAATTAATCTTTCGATATTTTTTTCAAGTTCTATCTCTACTTCTTTTAAAGAAATTTCTAAAACTTCATCGAATAGTATCTTTATTCTCTCGTTTAATAATACACTATCGAAATTCTTTTTTTCTATCTCTATGCTTTGTTCAACGTCTATCAAATTTTTAAGTTTGCTTTCGTCTATATAATTTAAAATACCTTCTATTCTTAAAATATTTTTTAAATTATAAAATAACCTATTTTTGAGTTCTCTAATTATGACATTGTCATAAAGGATATCGATATCGGAAATAGTTTGCTCGCCAAACTGTTCATCTTTCATGTTCTCTAAAGTTAAGATTATTTTTGTTGTTTGATCCATGATATTTTTCTCATTAAATTCAGAAAAATCTAGATGAGCTGATGAAGTAAGTCCAAGAGAATAAGAATCGATGTTATTTATAAATATTTTTCCTTCGTCATGAGCTCTTTTATATTTATTATCAATAGAATACGCTAAAGAAAATTCTTCGGAAATAGTTTTTCCAAAATTTATTAGCATATCTATCGGTTTTGAGTTATCGCTTGACTTAGCGGTTTCGTTTATCTTTTCGATAACTTTTACAAATTTGTGTTTTTCTTTTTCTGAAAAAAATTCTCTAGAAGCTGCTCGCCTTTTTCGATATTCGCTGAACGATTTATAGACATCTATATATCCATGTTTTTTTAAAGTTTCTTCGATGATATCTTGAATGTCTTCTACGTTTATTGTCTTTCTTTCTTTGTAGTTTTTTTCGATATATTCTAAAACGCAATTATATACTTTATTTGCCTTTATTTCACTTTCTTTATTGTCGTCGAATGCAGATTTTATGGCAACTGCAATTTTTGCTCCATTAAAGTCTACTCGCTGACCGCTTCGTTTTACTACAGTTAAATTTTCACAGATATTTTCTTTCATTACTACCTCTTAACGTTACAATATACATTATAGCAGTAGTATACTTTTAATGCAATGTTTTTTTTGATATTTTTTAAAATTTATTTTTTATTTACACTTTCTAAAAATATATTTTTTTCAAAAAAAACATCACCAAATAGTGAGTGTTTATTATACAATACGATTTATATTGTAAAATATTTAATAGTAAATGTTGTGCCTTTACCAATCTCAGATTGTACGCTAATTCTGCCACTATCGCGTTCAATAATCTTTTTAGCTAGCGATAAGCCTATTCCTATACTGTCATTCGAAGAATTTTGACATTTATAAAATCTGTCAAATATTTTTTTCATATCTTCTTTGCTCATTCCACATCCAAAATCTATTATCTTTATTTGCGAATAAACATTAGTTTTAGATGTCTCTATAATTACTTTACTCCCGTTATTTGAATGCTCGACTGCATTTTTTAAGATATTTGTAATCGCTTCAGTCTCCCAATTGTAATCGCATACGAGAGTTATATCGCTGTTTCCTTTAGTTAATATTTCTATTTCCTTTAAATCGCAAAGTGTCGAAACGTTTTGGCATGCTTTTTCTAATATGCTAGATAATTTAACATCTTTTTTCTGAAAAGAAATCGTATTCGAATCAAATTTAGATAACTTAAGCAGTGCCTGAACTAAATAATTTATATTGATGACTTCTCTTCTTATTCTTCTTAAAAATTCCTCTTTTGTACTGTTTTCCATAGTCGGGTTATCAATTATGTCATCTAACATTATCAAAATAGAAGTTAAAGGTGTCTTTAATTGATGT
>CALVPA010000028.1 GCA_944350395.1 uncultured Bacilli bacterium | reverse complement strand
TGGACCTACTTTTGCCGTAGATATTGCGGCCCTCGAGCCAGTTGGATTTACCCTTGCTACTATGGGCAAAAAAGACTTCGAAAAGATAACAAATGCGGTTAAAGACGGCGTAAAGTTCGAACATTCGCACGATATACTCGGTATCGAAATGGCAGGCTCTCTTAAAAATGCTTATGCTATAGGAAGTGGTATACTAAGTGGATTTAACTATGGTCACTCCATTAGATGTCTATACATTACCGCAGTATTAAATGAGATGAGAAACATATTTAAACAAGTTGGTGCTGAAGAAAAAACAGTACTTACCCTTGCGGGCGTGGGAGATTTAGTACTCACGTGTACTTCTTTAAACAGCAGAAATTTTACATTTGGTTCTTTATTCAGTTTAGACAATAAAAAGACGAAAGATGAATATTTAAAAAATAATACAGTAGAAGGATATGACAATTTAAAAACTTATATCAATATTTTTAAAGACAAAAAAATCGATGCCCCTATCCTATTTATGATTTATGATATCGTCATCAATAATGCAGATTCAGAGAAACTTATCGATTTAATCTTAAAATAAAAAGTATAGAAAAGATCTATACTTGTTCGTTATTGTTTGTTTCATTAGGATTACTATCACTTAGGTAATCCTCTTTTATTTGAGAATCTATTTCGTCGAACACTTCAGTAGGAATTTCATCATCTGTGATTTCTACATAGTCGTCGTAATCGTCCTCTACATTTACTCTTATCTTAGTATCGCCTACTACCTCGATACCCATTTCCTTTCTGACGTCGAACTTTATAGTATCTCCAACAATCTTGACATCTACGACATTTGGATCGCTTAGAGAGCTAACTATTACTTCAGAATTATTAGTCAAATTAGCATTCGTATTTATAGGAACATTCATCTTATCCGAATAGCTGAAATTTTTAGTACATACACCGGTTTTTGTGTCGTTATCGTATGAATACCATACATTTACGTCATAATTTCCATTTACATATATGTTTCCATTTGCATTCACACCGTTAAATTGATGGTTTATTATCCAGCATCCTAAAACAGTATTAGGTTTCTCTTCGGGTTTTATAGTAAATGACTGGGTTGTCGCCTTCTTACCCTTTCCTACTACTGCTTTAGTGACGATTTCTTTAAAATAAGTCATATTAAAACCTCCTATTTTAAAATATGCACGTTTAGGTAATTTGTACACATACAAAAATAAAATTGTAATGTTTTAGAAAATTTATAGTCATATCTATATTTTAAGTTAAATTTTTGGTACAATAATAATTGAGATAAGGAGAAATAAAATGGATATATTTTGTAAAATAGTAAATGGAGAGTTACCAAGTAACACTTGTTATGAGGACGAGTATGTAAAATGCATAATGGATGCAAATCCTAATGCTCCTGGGCACACTTTAATAATACCTAAGAAGCATTACACTACTCTATTCGATATAGATGATGAGATGTTATCTAAGATTAATGGCACTGCTAAAATGCTCATCGAAAAGATGGAAAAATGTATTCCAAATATAATCGGTTTTAAAGTTGCAGTTAATTATGGCGAAGATCAGAAAGTAAAGCATTATCACATGCATATCATACCAACTTACTCTAAAAAGAGCAATTTAACTCAAGAAGAGATATGTGAAATCTTAAAAAAATAGGATTCTATAATAGAATCCTATTTATTTTGCTACTTCTTTTAAAAACTCTTTACTCTTTAAATATAGACCAGTGAATCTATCGTAATAATCAGTAAGGATACTGTTTATGTTGTCTATTACTTCATCACTTATCTTTAAGTCGCTAACGGAGTCTATATCTACGTAATAATATAGTCTAAACATCTTTATCGTTTTTTCACCGTATATAAGTTCATTTGTACGGCAATTTTTACACAAATAGCCACCTGCATCGCCACTAATCGTGATTATATCTTTAGTAGTACCGCATTTTATACATCTATCTAAATCTATTTTTACTCCTAGATAATCTAACATCTTAAGCTCTAAAATATTAGTCATCACTTCTGGATTTAGACCTTCTTCGATTTTTAAAATAGTGCTTTTAAGTATCTTGTAGATATCGTTATTCGAATTTTGTTTAGCAGTTTGATAGGAAAGCTCTGATATATATGTTAAATAACCTATTTTAACTATGTCACTTTTAATATTAGTAAGCGGAGCTATGATGTCTACAGAAATGAGAGTGCTTAGCTTATTCTCGTGATAATAGACGTTAAAAATGCCAAGAGTAAACTTTTCGGTACTACTTCTAAATTTGCTCTTTATCTTTTTCGCACCCTTGGCCATAACACCTATTATTCCACTATCTTTAGTTAAGATATTTAATATTTTACTCGATTCACCATACGCTGTCTCAGAAACTATGATTCCTTCAAACTCCCTTATCATAACTATTCCTTTCTAGATATCTTTTTGTAATTTAAGTAGTCTTCAACTTTTCCAGTTTTTTTAAATTTTTCCCATGCTTCTTTACTCGTCATATAATTATCCCCTTCTAAAAATATGATGGGGTTTTTAATTTATTTTTATTCAACTTTCTTAGAAAAGCCTAAATCTTTTAATAATGCTTCGCGATTTCTCCATTTAGGTATCGTCTTACAATATAGTTCCAAATATACCTTTTTATCAAACATACTCTCTATATCTCGCCTTGCTTCAGAGCCTATCTCCTTTAACATAGATCCGCCTTTACCGATTATTATCTTTTTTAATGAATCTCTGTCTACGATGATATCCACGTATACTTCAACTATATCCTTTTTGACTTCATAGTGGGTGGTTATACAAGTTACTGAGTGTGGAACCTCATCTTTTGTTAGCCTTAAAACCTTTTCTCTTACTAACTCGCTTATCATAAATTTTGGATCCAAATTTGTTATATGATCACTACTATAATACCTTATATTATCTGTCAAATATGTCTTTACTACTTTAATAAGTTCGTCAATATTGTCATCATTCAAAGCACTTACGGGTACTATGTCTGAAAATGTAAATAAGTCTTTATATTCGTTTATTTTATATATTAACTCTTCATCACTTATCTTATCTATTTTATTTATTACTAAAATAACGGGAGTATTAGAGTTACTAAGTGCTTTGATTATAAACTCATCGCCCTTACCTACTCTTTCACTTGCATCGACTAAAAATAATATGACATCGATATCTCTAAATACACTGTATGTCTCTCTATTTAAAATCCTTCCAAGTTTGCTCTTAGGTTTATGTATTCCAGGCGTATCTATAAATATTATTTGTGTATCAGGTTCATTGTAAATGCCTTCAATGGTGTTTCTAGTAGTACCTGCAACATCGCTTGTAATCGCCAATTTAGCATTTACAATTGAATTTAGAAGAGTACTCTTACCCGTATTAGGTCTACCAATTATGCTAACAAATCCACTCTTCATATACTTCACTTCCTCTTTTATCAAAAACATTTTACCATAATAAAAAAATAAAGTAAACTCAGGTTTACTTTATCAATTACTTCGTTAAAATACCGATTCTATGTATATTTTATATAGAAATACTATGTAAACTAAGATATATAGTATGAAGAATATATATTGGATTATCTTATTATCGTCTAATTTAAATTTTTTGTTTAGATATATTGCGAGTGCATATAGTAAAACAGTGCTTATGCTTATTATAAGTGATAATTTAAATTTAGGTGGTATAAATTCTAATTCTATGCAGTTTTCTCCATTTTCGATAGGTATGTTCATGAAATTAATCATATATTTTTCTATTTTTACTTCTTTACCATTTACTTTGGCTTTCCAACCAGAATTGTATTCTATTGGTAATAATAAGTATCCAGTTT
>CALVPA010000027.1 GCA_944350395.1 uncultured Bacilli bacterium | reverse complement strand
ACATGATTTATAACTTTTCCATTGTATTCTAAATCTACTGTATCAGTAGAAGCAAATTCTCCTAACTGGTTTAAATCATTTCTCTTCTCTATATTTTTATTATCGAATAAATAATCGTATGCTTCTTTAGTCATATGTACGTGCCTATTGCTGACACCAACTGTTATATACATATCATCAGCTCCCTGTGACGATTATAACAAACTATCACACTTTTTGTAAAATTGTATATGAAATTATTGACAAATAGTGACAAATATTTTACATGTGCATACTATATAGTGTATACATAGATACCCTTCCATATAATCTTAATAAAGGTTTCCCCTAGAGGAAACCTTTTACATTTTCAATACCTTCTTGCATCATCTGTTTATATTCCATAGCCAGTTTCATTACTTCTTTAGATGTCTCATCTTTGTATTTATTCATCTTTTTGGTTATATCTATTATTCCCATGTTATAGCCTTGTATGAGAGTATCTGCAAGTTTAGAGTCACTATTATCTCTCATAAATTCCATTTTAGTTCCCATCTTAGCCATAATTACACTGAATAAATTATCTTTAGACGGTGACAACTTTACATCTTTTAAATATTTTTTACACTTTTTAGAAAAAGCTTTATACATTTCTAATGATTTAGATACATTACTTTTTATCTTATTATCTGTCTTTTCTAGTTGTTTAATCATAGATTCTAAGGCTTCTATTCCCATGTCAATGTTTTCAGCCATGTATATTAGTAATTCTTTATCTCCATTCATATCGTTCACCCATTTATACTTTGGACAAAATTTATAGAATTATACCTATCATTCAATAAAAAAACTCCCTAAAGGAGTCTATGGTTTTACTATTACAGCGTTTACCTTAAATGCAAACATGTAAGCTGTATTTTGCACTTCGTTTGGAGCGGTAGCACTGAGCCAAATAACGACTTTAAAAGATGTAATACTATCTTTCTTTTGAGTACCATCCATGAGCAAATAAGATCCATCAGGATTTTTCTCTAAATCTTCAAATGTTCCTATAGGTGATACAACTTCTTTACCATCTTCTACATAAGTTAGCTGATATTTTATATATTTTTTGTCTAAAACTCTATCAATTTCATCGTTTAATTCAACTATATTTACGGAATAGTTAACTTTATAATCAATTCCTCCAACTTTTGACGAATCGTTACTTATCTCAAAAGTTTGAGGTGTATTTTTGAGTCCTTCATCGTCACTTACTGTCATTAGATTTTCTAAATTGACAATGTTCGTCTCTTTATAGTTTACCGTTATAAGTTTGCTCGTCTCTTCGTTTAGGACTGGAATATTATTATTAGGATCCCAATTATTTTCTAAAAATATGTATATTTCTGAAACAGTAAAAACTAACGCACCAGATAGTAGAAAACCGAACAGAAAGAGCAAAACAATCATGATATCGTTTTTGTCTCTTAGAGCATACCATATATCACTCGTACACTTATTTACTTCTTTTTGAGTATAAGAATCTCTATTAAGTAAAGCGTATGCTTTTTCTAATGCTTTGTTTATTCTCTTTATTTTAGATTTGCTGTTTTCTTCTTTTTCGAGTACTTTTTCAGCTACATCTATTGCTTCGTTTAGTTTATCTAAGTTTGGCAATTTATTCAAATGTATCACCTCACTATAATTTTTTTCTCTTCGTTAATAATTTTCGCTCCCGTTTTGGACTTTCTTGTATTACTGCTTCTTTATTTTCAATTTTTTCTTCTCTTTCCTCTAACATTTCTTCTCTAGTTTTAAGAGGTCTATGAAGTAATTCTGGTGTTTTTAAATTAACAGGCTTTTCATTTACTGCTGGCATAGTTTCACCTTTTACATTAGGGATCTCTATAGTTTTATCTTCTATGATATCTACTTTTAAAGTCTGCGTTAGTTTGTCATCGCTTAAACTTCTATTTTCGAGTAGTTCGTCTCCGAAGAATATTTCGTCAGCGCTCTTTACATCTTTGACTACTTCTATTTTTTCTTTTATTTTAAATAGTTTAAATATCTTTAATACGTCGTATATTATAATACCTAAAGCTGGGATAAATACAATCATGAACCAGCCCATTTTAGACGCTAGAAAAAATTGAACTCTACCTAACTGTGGTATTCTTAGTACAACTTTACCAACTAGATTGTCTTGGGTTACATATGCACCATCCGCTTCTTGGTTAAAGTCGCCCTTTGTCGTAAACTGATATTCTCCATCCTCTGTCTTAGAAATAGATACTACTCTATGAGTTATCGTAAAACCATAAGTTGCATCCCACGTCGATATAAACGTTATGATATCTCCCACTTTTATTTTACTCAAATCTTTTTCTTCTTTCGTAAGAACGACATCGTATACATTTATGTTAGGTACCATACTTCCACTCATGACAGTGTACAAACCGAATGGTGGATTATAACTTATTCCCTGTTTTTCACAAGATTTAGCTTTCATATTGAAGTAGAACATGAGTGCTCCTACTATCAAAAGCATAATCAAAATAACAGTACAAAAGAAAGATATTATTTTAGATATCAGTCTATATATATAGGAATTTTTAATTTTCTTTATTACACGAGAAATACTATTAATTATTCCCAGTATATTCCCCTTTTTATCCATACTGTTCACCAATTATAAGTATATATTAAAGTAGCAAAAAAAACAAGTCAGAAAAAAGAAAAAAACTGTAATATTACAGTTTAATCTCCACTAGTAGTAATTATAGATTGTGTTACTTCTATATGACCTGCAAAGTTCTTTCCTTGGTTAGTATTTTGTACACTCTCTGTTTCGAAGAAATCTACTCTTACAGTATATTCATCAGTTTCAGAAGCCGCCAAAGAAACTTCGTCGATGATAATTTGTTCTACTGCATTTTCACCGTCAGTGTAATCTATTTTTTTACTCTCCATTATTTGTCCACCAGTGATCGTTATTACTAGTTGGTTATCCCCTTCTTCGTTAGTAAAATCATCTAAATCTGGTACAAATTTTAGTCCATATTTTACGTTTGCAGATGCATTTGGATTAGATATAGTAAATGTAGTTTCAGCATAATCTCCAGGAACTGCATCTACAAGTACAAGTGGATCACTTGCGGTATAAGTTACACCTTCTACTGTAGTAGTAGTGACCAAAACGCTCTGATCACCGTTCGGTTTACTTATTACAGATGTAAAGTATGCGAATGTCGCTCCAATTAATGCCACTAATACAGTAGCAACTCCCAAGATAAATAACACTATTTTATTTTTGTTATTATTCTCACCATTTTCATAGTTATTACGGTTATTATTTTCCATATTTAGTTCTCCTTTACTATTTTCATTTTAACAAAGAGCGAAAAAAAATGCAATATAAAAAGTCAAATATTTGCTATTTGACTTATTCTTGTACAGTTTGTGGGTTACTGATTTCGATATGAGCACTAAACGACTTATTAGTATTCGTATCTTGTGGAATATCCAATTCTTTAAATTCGATAGAAATTGAATAAGTTTGTTTTTCATTAGGATCGATTTTCTGTGTAGATACTACAACAAAAGATTTTCCATTAGAGGCTTTATCAGTTCCATCTGTAACATTATATGGACTGTTACCAACTGTTGGAGTATTCGCTCCATTAGATGCTCCAGAAATTGTTATAACTAACTGCTCATCACCATCATCTGTAACAAAAGTATTGTTATCGATAATTAGATGCAAGTCATAAGTTTGTGCTACAGTACTTCCTTCTGGATTTTCTACAGTAAACTCGGCAGAAGCAGAATTTCCTGGAATAGTATTCTCTAGTTCTAATTCTTGTCCTAAATATACGAGACCTACTGGTGCAGCAGTTGTTACTGATACACTTTGTGCTTGATCGTTATTTACTGTTGCAGTAAAGTATGCAAATGTTGCTCCAACTAATGCCACTAAAAGTGTAGCTATTCCTATTATTGTAAGTAGTACAGTATTTCCATTTCCGTTTCCATTATTCATAATCTAAAAGTCCTCCTTCTATTATTTCCATTGTAGCATTATGAAGTTTAAAAAGCAATAAAAAAGTCAAACAAATTGTTTGACCCTTTATTGAACACTCTTTGGATCAGAGATTTCAACGTGTGCTTTAAATGTTTTGCCTTGGTTGTTATCTTGTGGAGAACCAGTTTCTTTAAAGTTGATAGTAAAAGTGTATGTTTGTGTTTCGTTAATTGCAATCAATTGATCATCTACAAACTTATATTGCGTAGTAGCTTTTGCTTCATCCGTTCCATCTGTAACATTGAAAGGACTTCCACTTATAGATGGCTGATTTTCTGTGCCTCTTCCTGTTATAGTTATTTCAAGTTGGTCTTCTCCATCAGTAGTGTTAAAACCATTTTTGTCGATTATAAGTGTTAAATCATAAGTTTGAGATACAGTGCTCGAACTAGGGTTAGTTACTGTAAACTGGGCACTATCAGTTGCTCCAGGTATCGCATTTGGAAGTGATAAAGGACTACCAGTATAAACTAAACTTACAGGCGAAGCTGTAGTCAATGTTACACTCTGCGCTTGCGAATTACTTACTGTTGCGGTAAAGTATGCAAACGTTGCACCTACCAATGCTACTAAAAGAGTAGCCACTCCTATTACTGTCAATAAAATCGTATTACCGTTACTATTACTATTGTTTTCCATTTCTACTCTATCTCCTTACTATAAACATTTTAGCAAAAGATAATTAAA
>CALVPA010000026.1 GCA_944350395.1 uncultured Bacilli bacterium | reverse complement strand
AGACTCAAAAAGATCGATATAGAACAGTATTTAGAGGACAGCAAAGTTCGCAAAAGTGCGTTCGAATCTCTCATTCCTAGCAATGTAAATTACGACGATAAAGTCGAAATGGGTAAAATTTGCACTTATTTAGAGAAACTAAAACTGAATGTAGAAGAATACAGCAATTATATCGATTTCTTGCCGATAATAAACGGATTTAAGGCCGAATATGAAAAACTCATTCCCGAAAATGGTAAGAGAGCTGAGAACAAGGAACTAAAAGCAGTCGAACAGCAGATATCTTCGAAAGAGGAAGAACTTGCTCGAGTTAACAAAAAGATATTTGGAGGCAAACCGGGATTTTTCGAATTTAAAAGCGATAAAGATTTAAAACAGTTGAAACTCGATTCGATATATAAAGCTAAAGAATTATATGAGTTATACAAGAAATATGACGCCGAGTATTTTAAAGATAAAGTTCTCGATGTTTTGAGTAAGACTATGACAGTATCCGATCTTTTGAATCTCTACTACAGTTACGATTATTTCAAAAAATTGGCGATTCAAAAATTATACAATGTCAGCGATTATGACGAGATAATGAGATATAGCGATAATTTCGATTTGTTCGCTATGAATCCGACAAATATCATCGTAACGGGAGTACCTATTTTCGACGATGTCGATATTGCTCAAATCATATCTAACCGTTATAGACTGAACAATATCAAAATAGGAGAAGCCGATTTAAATCCGGATAGTCTCAAATCGCTTATGAACAAAATTTTGCTAGTTCTACGCGTCTATAAAGTAGAGTGTAGTGATACGACTATAGAAAAAATTTGGTTTATGGTAAATGTCGATAAAATATTGGCAAAGAATAAAATTAGTAATGAGGACATGTGAGTGTCCTTTTTATTGACTAATTTTTTAAAATCGACTCATAAGTAGTGCAAAATAAGTCGAATTATGTTATAATCTTCTTATAGTAGAGTGTAGGGAGTAAAGGGATTTCGTATGGATAAAATAAAAAGGGCCTTTAAAAAAATTACTAAAATTCCAAAGATTTATTATTTTGTTTTCTTGCTTATAATTTCTATAGGTGTAATCGTCTTTACTCCTAGTTTGGCGAGATATAAAAACAGATTGCCGATAGATATTTCGACAGTATGGGACGGAATTGTTGCTGACAATTATAGGAGCGGTAATGGTACTAAGGAAAATCCTTATATCATATCGAGCGGTAGTGAATTAGCATACTTTTCTAAAATGCTAGAAACTAACGACTATGAAAATACTTATTTTAAAATGAGTAATGACATCGTACTAAATAACGGTGTGTTCGATTACGATACGGTAAATGGAATAGAGTACCATTTAAATGAGAGTACATTTTATATAAAAAAATATACAAACGAATTTTATGACAACATAAATTGTGATGGAGTTAAGATTAGCACAATAAATCTATTCGAACCTTTAAATAATTTTAAAGGTTACTTTGACGGTAATTCTTACACGATATATGGTCTATATTTGACAAGCGACAGTGCCAATAATTTAGCTTTATTTACAGATTTAAGCGGAACAGTAGAAAATCTATATGTGGAGAACGCTTTAGTTTACGGAGGCAATATTTCTGCAGGAATTGCATCTAATGCAAGTGAAACTACTATAAAAGATGTCTTATTTGATGGAAATGTAGTTGGAAATAGTGGCACATCAGAAAAAACCGTAGAAGTTAACCTAAGTGATGCTGACTTATCCTTTAGTGAAACAAATCCATCAGGTATCACAATTGCTATACCAGAAGAGAACATAGATAAAAATATCGACGTATTAACTACTACTTTAACAGGTACGTGTACTAATGTAAGTTTAGGTGATTCGATAAGTATTGGTGGCATTCCAATAGGAAACTGTGAAAATGGTACTTTCGAAATCGAACTCGATAATTATGTTACATCTACTTTGAACGTAGAATACTATTTAGCTAATGAAAAGACTGTCACGCTCTCTAACTTGAAATATACAGTAAACTATCGTGATGACATTACTGGTGGTTTAATCGGAATGGGTGAAAATGTAGCGCTAGAAAATGTTATAAATAAATCATCGGTGTATGGAAGTCATTTAAGTGCTGGACTGATTGGCTATGCAAAAGGCGACATAGACATAGAAAAATCATATAATACAGGTTCAATAAGCGGAGATGATACATCTGGTGGCTTAATAGGAAAAATAAGTGGTTCTTCTAATGGAACTAATATTTCTTATTCTTATAATAGCGGAGAAGTAAACTCTCCTAACCTAGGATCTTTAATCGGAAAAGTAGAAAACAATACTGGCACTATAAACATAGAAAATACTTTTAGTACACTTAAAGAAACTTATGTATTGGATACGGTATCATCTTCTACAGTAAGTGTTTCAAATTCTTATGCTGTTAGTGACATGGGTGTAAAAAATGGTTCTACATCGGGTTCTTTCGAAGTAGTCACAGAAGACAATTTAAAAGATAAAACTTTTATGACAAATAGTTTGACTTTTTCTGAATTTGTAGACACGGACGATTTGAGTATTAATGAAAACAACGTTTGGATATACGAAGAAGGAGAATTACCTATACTTTATACGGACGATATTAAAAATGCAATTTCTAAAATATATGTCAAGAATTACTCATGGGATAATTTAAGTTACGATCTAAATTCGCTAAATTTTTCAGATATGATCGCGTTTAGCATAAACGACGTCGATAATTTGAAACCTTCAAAAGAAATATACTATTATATACACAAATCAGATGTACCTCTTTCGAATGAAGGAGTAATGGACATAGAAAATTGGTCTAAATACGAAGGAGAAGTAGAAGAACTAACAGAAGAAGGTAAGTACATCATTTATGCAAAAGTAATCGATTACAATGATAATATTTCTTATATGAATTCCGACCTTTTGATATTAGATTTATCTAATCCTGTAGTTACGATAAGTGGTAATAATTCTTTATGGAACAGTTCAAATAATGAATTAAAATATACATATATAGAAAAAGAAACATCATTTACAGTAAACGCAGTCGACGACTTATCCGGTATAAAATCTACTGAGTATTATGTAACAGATAAGCTATTAACTAATGAAGAATTGATAGGTTTAGATGAATCTAATTGGATTAAATATGAGGATAAAATCGATATTCTAAATCGAGGCTTAAATATCATTTATGTTAGGAGCACGGATGATGTAGGGCATACAACTTATGTAAATAGTGATTACATAACATACAGTGGATATAAAGAATCAGAAATATATGCAGGAAAAGGTACTTCAACTACAAGCGATAATTTATCTATTACGGATAAATCAGAAGTAAACATGAGGTTTACTTATAACGATGAAAACGAATATGCTTTAGGATTTACTCATAATATAATTTCTAACACCTTACTACCTGTAAATACGAGACTCATATTAACCGATAATCTTACGAATAAAGTTTATGAATACATGGTTAATACTAGTGATGATATATATGGATATGAATCCAGCTGTCCAGAATCATTAGAAGATTGTAATAAAAAGGCAACATATGCATTTAGTCTATTTAAGGAAATCGGAAGCGTAAATGACATTTATTATGATGAAAGCAAAAATATCGGAAATATAAACGAAGACTATACTTTGAATATCGATTTTTCTAATACAGAACTTAGTACAAATATTGAAAATATAGAAGTATATTTAGAGATTAGTGCGGATGGCGATAAAGTATTATCGACGCTCGACAGCGAAAAGAAACACTTTAGCATCTATACAAACAGCGAATCGAAATTATATACGAGAAGTAATTATGCTGGCGATGCAATCTATTATAATAGCAATTCAAAAACCGATGTCCAAATCGAAGCAGGGTTATATAATCTAAATACGACCATAGAAAATATTATAGATTCATCATACGAGGATAAGAAGCTAGGTTTAAACGTTAAAATTACAGATATAAACGGATCGCTAGTATCTAAAAATGCATTTAAAAACATTAAGTTTGAACTCGGAGGTAAATCTTATTCTCCAAGCGACGATGGAATAGTGAGAATTAATTTAGAAGATTCTTTAGATAATTATACGGGAACTTTAGGAATAACTACTTATAGTAGCAATACCGATTTACCTAGTGGTAATTATTACATAGTGATTAATAGTTATGCTTCATATGACGGAACATACGGAGAAGAAGAAAGTAGCGATGAATTACGAATCCCACTCATTGTAGGTGAAGAAAGTGTAAGTCGTGATTACAGTTTCGATGTACAAATTCCCGATGAAGTGAGAATCATAGACAAGTCCGATGAAAACTTTGTGATGAATTATACAATACTTCAAAGTGGGCCATTAAACAATCCTAATATAAGAGTATCTCTCTATAAGAAAGATTTATTAACTGCATATAATCAAGATTATACTATAGTAGATTTGCAAAACTACACGAGTAATTCGCTCAAAGAAGTTTTAAATAACGTCTATTATGCGGTTGAGTATCCAATATATTATAGAGGTACGAGCGATACATATAATTACTTCGATTTAGAATTGATACCATCGAGATTTGAAAAAGGAGGCTATAAACTCGTATTCGAACTCTACGATGGGTCTAAAAAAATTGGAAGTATAGGTAAAAAATTTATAATAAAATAAAGAGGTGAATGAGAGTGAAAGTCAAAATATTAATTTTACTTTTTATAGTCGCTATTCTGACGCTCGGGACAGGAATTACGTATTCGATATTCACCTCTGATACAAATACTACTGTATCGGATCAAAAGATAGCCAAATTTGTATTCAATACAGAACTATTAGATCATTTATCACTTCCAATCGTTAATCTTACGCCAGGTAGCATAGAAGAGTATAATTTCAAGATATCAAACACTTCTAAGAATACGAGCAATGTAACTCTAAATTATCAAATAACTATCAAAACATTCCATTTTATTCCATTATTAATCGAATTATATAGAGTAGGAGAAACTGATGAATTAATCATGACTTGTGATGAGAATTATTCTAGAGGTGTAGATAACGAACTCGTATGTAATGCTCCAGTTGAAGTCATGGAAGAAGGAACAGTATCAAGTGAAGATTATAAAATAAAGGTTTCTTTCCCAGATAACTATAACGACAAGGAATATGCCGATTCTGTAGACTACATCGATGTAGAAGTTAAGAGCTGGCAAAAGATAAATTAGGTGATTAATTTGAAAAAGAAGAAAAAATTAATAATTTTAATATCGGTTGTTTTGTTAGTAACGATATGTATTGGTTTTGGAATAAGTTATGCAAAATATGCATCTACTAGCGTTTGGAATTATTATCTAAAATCTAAAGGATTCTATTTCTCTAGTGACAAGTTAAATTCTAAAGGACTTGAAAATGTCGATGTGAATTGGGATGGAGGTCCAGTATACTTCGATATTAAAAACAGTCTAAATGAGGAATTGATAACTGATTATGATATAAAATACAAAGTAAAATGTAATCTTATGGAATCGGATATAGATGATGCCGTTTGTTATCTAAACGGTACAGAATCTAGCGAATATGAGGGAGTTTTATCCGGAGTTAAAGCCTGCGTCGATTATGAAAATGAAAGCGATGTTAGTTCGTTAGACAAAACTTCGTGTGAAATGAACGGTTACACTTGGAAAGACGTTGAAGCCGTTAAAGACGTATATTTTGAAATTAAAAGTGCAAGTGGTACGGTTACTAATGCTAAAGTACAAATAAAAGTCGAAAGCACTAATCCCTATAAACAAGTACTTGAAGGTACATTTGTACTAAATAAAAATAGTAACCAAGAAAAAGTAGAAGATTTACAATACGAAAGTAAAGATAATTACGATACTATAATCGTAACAAACTCTACTTCACAGGATAAATGCGTGAAAATCAAATGGTCTTCGGATAAGTATAGAGTAGATAATGACATCGACAATCTTTTGAGTACTACTTCTGATGAAAATGGATATATAGATAGCATAACGTTTAAAATAAGTGCTAAAAATAGTGATAGAGTCATTTTTTATAGGGTAGACAAAAGTGTACATGGCAGTACTTCTGACTTCGAAGTTACTTACGAAGATTGTCAATAAAAAGTTGATATTTAAAATGCCGTGTGCTATTATTATAGAGGAGGTAAACGATGAAAGTAGTAAGGATAATAGGAAAGGTTATATTTTCGATAGTAGCAATAGTATACTTTGCTTTTGCGTTATTCATGACGATATTACTCTTGAATTTTAACAATTATGGTGTCACACAGTTTGACGACACTTCTATTGTAGTAATAAAAGAGTCAATAACTTCTGATGAATTTAAAAAAGGCGATGTAGTTATTGTAAAATCTGTCGAAACTCGCAATATAAATGAAGGAGATACGATATTTGCATATAAAGTAGATGCAAATGGTGTACCTCACATACAAGTTGGAACAGTCGGAGAAGTATATCCAGATGAAGATGCTATATCGTTTGAAAATGGAGACACTTATACTAGCAAATATTACGCTGGTACTCCGTCAAAAGTTTATCACAACATCGGAACATTTTTATCTGTAATAGAATCGAAATGGGGATTCTTGTTCATAGTTTTAGTGCCATGTTTCTTGATATTCATTTATGAGATATATGCACTTATAGTCGAAATAAAATACGGTGCTGATGAAAATTAGCTTAAGGTAAAATGGTAAATGCAAAAAAGCGTTTACCATTTTATTATTTACCAAAAAATTATTCAAAAAAGATTGTAAAAATTTGTCGAATATGGTAGCATTATTATAGTAGGGAATCGGATAAAGTAGGAGTGCGATAGTATGAGTATTAAAAAGAGGGGGCTAGCAGAAAAAGCCATCAATGTGATATTAGACCTTTTCATCGTTTTATTCGGAATTATATTATTAATCACGATTTATAGTAATATACAAGTTAAAGTTTTAAAGAACAGTTATCCAAGTTTTTTTGGTTATTCTGTATTCGAAGTTAAGACTAACAGCATGGCGGATGTGATAAATGCTGGAGACTGGATTATAGTAAAATATTCTAGCGACATAGCGAATAACGATATAATAACTTTCGAACAGGATGGAAATTTTATTACGCACCGAGTAGTTGAATCGTATCAAGAAACATATGTGACTATGGGAGATGCAAACAATGCTAAAGATGAGCCGATAAGTAAAGATCAGATTGTCGGAAAAGTTGTAAAAATTCTTCCAAACTTCGGAGTATTTAGATATACGATATTCAACATGCCAGTTTTAATCGCATTTATAATTACGCTATATTTAGTAGGTCTAGTATTAAAAACTAAGAAAAAAACAAAACCTGAACCAGTTGCTAACACTTCGGAAATAAAAGAAAAAGCGGTTAAAAATATAGAGAATATAGCTAAAAAGATTAAACCTAGAAAAAAGGTTAAAAAAGTAGTAAAAGAAACTGAAAAAGAGATAGAACCTGTAATTAAAGATGAAGAAGTAATCGAAAATTCTGCCGCAGAAGACGATTTAGACAAGACGATGCTATTTAGGATGGTCTCAGTAGATGAAGATGAAATAGAAAACTCTTATTTAAGTGCTGCTAGCAACGAATTAAAAAATGAAGATGAAAACGGCAAATCTTCCATTGACGAAGAAGAACAGGATGAAGGAATAGGCGAAGATGAAGCAACAAAAAAATTAGAATTGCTCAGCAAAAAGAAGAAAAAATTTGGAAATATCATCGAAAAAGTATTCTTTATAAAAAGGGAAGAATTAAATGAGATAATCGATGTGTTAAATAGCAATAAGAAATTTGCTGTGAACGAATCTACTATTAAAGATACTTTATTAGATATCTATATCGATGGAAAATATTATAATTTCTGCGGAGACGTAAATGTAGAATATGATAGAAGAAACATGAGAATTAGGTTAGCTTCTGCTATAGATAAATCAGTAGAAAATATGATCAAAAGTTACAGGGGCAGTGATAAAAATTATGCCAATAAAGCACAAAAATTTAAAAAGATATTTTCACTTATAGCGGAATTAGAAAACAGTTTTGTAGTATTGTCC
>CALVPA010000025.1 GCA_944350395.1 uncultured Bacilli bacterium | reverse complement strand
AAAACTAAGACTGAAATCGAACACATTAAATGGATTGGATCTAAGCTTTCTAAAGAAAATATAGAATATCTAAAGACTTTACCTACAAAGTGCGTGTTAAATTTCAAAGATTGTAATATGCAATTTTCTCATTTTTTATTCAAAGGTAGAGATGAATTTGCAAATTTAGCATATTTAATAGAACGCGGATTTAGTCCTACGATTATAGAGAATAACAATTGTAACTATGTTTTTTATGGGCACGATCACTTGCCTAATCAGAGAAGCGTTAAAAATATAAACTTTATATGTACTGGAAGTAGTGGATGTACAATAAATTCGAAAACATTCTATAATCTTATTACATATGACAAATATTATGTAAAAGTTGAAAGAAAAAATATCGAATACGATAGAGAAACGTTTGTTCAAAAGATAAAATCGAGCGATTATCCTAATAGAGAACACTACATGCATTCTATTTTTAATATATCTTAAAAAACATGCAAACTAATCTTGCATGTTTTAATGTGCATCAGTAGAGCCGAAGCCACCTGTTCTCTTTCCTTCGGCTTTATCATCGTCAACTAAAAGAAATTTTTGGAATATGACTTGTCCTATGACATCACCTTTTTTAACTTCTATATCGTGATCTAAAAAGTTATAATATTGAAAATAGAAATGTCCATCATTCGATTCGTTTCCATAGTAATCCGAATCGATTATTCCGACACTATTAGACATTACAAAACCTTTTTTAGGACCGCTACTCCTATTTAAAAGCATAAAATATTCATCGCTATTGCAATAAGCTTTTAACCCAGTAGGAATTAAAGTAGGCTTAATTCCTGGCTTATATGCTGGAATTATGACATCCTCTGCAGCTTCTACATCGTAACCGGCAGAGTTTACAGTACTTCTCTTTGGGATATGTATATTCTTGTTTTCCCATCCCTTTGCAATTTCAAAACCTCTTTCTCTCATATTATATCACCTCTATACGATTATACCTTATTTTTCGCAAATAAAAAAGACTACTTAAACTCGTAGCCAATTATTATTCAGCCATCAATAGATAATACAACATTGGTGCTGCAAAACTCAGTAACATTGCTATAAACATGAACCAAATAAATATTTTAGTTCCTAAATTAGTCTTTTTCTTTGCTCTATAGGCCATAATCTCACCTCGTCTATAAAATTATACTAAAAAAATCATAAAAATAAAAGTCCTAAATATAATTGAATAGGAGAAAATATGAAATTTTTTAAAAATAATTTTGTAGTTAAATTCATACTCGCATTATTTTTAATTAGCATTTTTATAGGTTTTTTTCTATACATGGCCTATAAACCAGATTTAACTAGTTACATCGATAATTTTAAGGAACTTCTTACCACCACTAGGCAAAATACTTTTCTATTTAATATAGGGATTATATCTTTAGTATTTGTTTTGTCTTTGTCTATTATAGGCATACCTATCATATATTTTTATGTTTTCTATGAAGGAGTTTGTACAGGTTTTACTGCAGCTTTATTTCTAGCATTATTTGGATTTAAAGGCATAACTTTTTATTCATTATTCATAATACTTAGTAAAATAGTTTATATACTTATACTACTTTATTTTTTAGCGATGTGTACACGGTTTGATCTCAAGATAATTCAAAATCTAATACATAAGAGTAAAGACGATCTTTATAAAAATTTAACTAATCATTTCTATAGATACATAATTATTTTTACAGTGTTAATATTAAATTCTACATTTATTTATTTCTTTTCTAACAAAATACTTGCGAAGTTTATTAATTTAATAAGTTAAATGTGCTATAATATGGAAGTAGGGAAGTGATACTATGCCTAAAAAAGTTATAGTTGGAATGAGTGGGGGAGTCGATTCTTCTGTTGCGGCATATTTACTATTAAAAGAAGGATATGATGTTGAAGGGCTGTTCATGCGCAACTGGGATTCGATGATAAATAACGATATAGAAGGAAATCCTAGCACTGGAGATATATGTCCGCAGGAACAGGATTATAACGATGCGTTAAAAGTATGCGATAAACTCGGTATTAAACTTCACAGAGTTGACTTTATTAAAGAGTATTGGGACGATGTATTCATGTACTTTTTAAACGAACTTAAAAAAGGCAGAACACCGAATCCTGATTTAATGTGCAATAAATATATAAAGTTTGATCTTTTTATAAAAGAAGCAAAGAAGCTGGGTGCAGACTATGTAGCAACAGGCCACTATGCAAGAATATCTGATGGAAAACTACTAAGGGGAATAGACCCTAATAAAGATCAGACCTATTTCTTAGCACAAGTACCAAAAGAAAACTTTAAAAATGTTCTTTTTCCAATAGGTAATTTGACAAAACCCGAGGTTCGCAAGATTGCGTCTGATATAGGTTTAGCGACAGCAAGCAAGAAGGATTCTACAGGAATATGTTTTATCGGAGAAAGAAATTACCAAAAATTCTTACATAATTATTTAAAACCTAATCCTGGTGATATAGTAGATGTCGAAACTTTAAAAAAAGTCGGCACTCATACGGGGCTTATGAATTATACAATTGGTCAAAGAAGGAATGTAGGAATAAGCGGTAACCTAGATAAACATTATGTAGTCGGAAAAGATGTCAGTAAAAACATCCTCTATGTCGCCTTTAAAGAAGATAACGAGTACCTTTACAGCGACGAATGCACCATAAACAACATAAACTTTATAAGCGATAAAAGGCTTAAAAAATGTACCGCAAGATTTAGATATAGAAGTAAAGATGTTCCCGTCGAATTAGAATACATTAGTGATGATGAAATAAGAGTAATTTATAAAGGAAGATGTGCGAGTGTTACACCTGGACAAGCCTGTGTATTATACGACGAAGAAGAATGTCTAGGTAGCGGTATAATTGACAAGGTTTACAAAAACGGCGAAAAACTTTGGTATTTATAGGAAGGTAGGAAGCACCCTTTTTTTATGGAAAAATTAGCGATTTTTATTGACAAGTTCCTGTCTAGTGGGTTAAAATGAAAGTGTAAAGTTAAAGGATGGTAGACATAATGAATAAATTGAATGAAATATTACAAGAATTAGGAATATCTAAAGTTAAACTTGCTAAATATTTGGGTGTCTCTCGTCAGATGATATATAATTACTTAGAATTAGAAAGTCTTAATAAATGGCCGAAAGAAAAGAAAATCCTGCTATTAAAGTTATTAGGAATCGATGATGGCAGTGATAAAGCTCTTGGAAAGATTAAAATAACTTCAGAATACATAATGGAAGTGGAGAGTAGGTTAAACCAAAGTATAAAGGATACGCTTGAAATAGATAATATATCTGATATAAAAAGATTAAAAAAAGAAGAACAACAACTCTTTTCAGATTTGACATATATCATTAAAGATAAGATTACAGACGACTATAAACACGAAGAAAATATTGCTGCGCTTACATATATATATCACATTTTACAATCTATAGACAATGTAAACGAAGTAAAGTATTTTCTAGCTTATATTAGTAAGACTACAGGATTTACTAATCCTAACGAATTTAAATTTAACGAAGATAAACAGTTTACTTTTGAAGGTATAGTTCACTCCGCTATCACTCTTTATACGAGCGGTGGAGCAAGTAAATCTAGGGTAATAGAATCTCATGCGCGTTTTGTACAAGAAATTGAACAGAAAAATGAAGAAAAACTTACTAGAACGCAACAATTAAACTTCGTAAAAATTCAGGCATTAAGAGAACTCGGTTATACTGAATTAAATCGAGAAAACTCTGCAGAAGTTATCGAAAAAATTGCAGAAATTCAATCGAGAAAAGTTTGATAAAGATTTATAATTTATCATCTTTTTTAATATAATATGTAACTTCTCATAATATATATTATGTTAACTTCTATAAAATTGAATAATAAGGTGGTAATCAAATATGGAAATCATTGTTAACAATAATAAAATAGTTAATTATGATGCATTAACTGATAGGATTAGAGAATGTGAAGATATAGATAGACTTGTGGACCTCTTAAACGAACTATCTTCACTCATCACAAAAAGATCTATCGATTCAGCTGATGCACAAAAATTATTAGTAGAAACAAATAGCCGCATCCAGACATTAAACAATGCCAAATTAGCGAAAAATAATACTAAAGAAAAAGGTAAAAGACTATCTTTAAGTGTATTTAAAGACTCTGAATTATATAATCATCAGGGTATAGTCACAGCAGTATTATTAGTGGGAAATATAGCGATTACAACTATTATGTATGCTCTACTCTTTTTATCTAAAGTTATCACTAAATAAGCTTATTTGAGCTTATTTTTTTTATATTGCAAATAAGCTAATTATAGTAACGATTATACCCGTTATCATTCCATAAATTATATATTTATTCTTATTATAAGATAATGCTTCTGGAAATAATTTATTTATCGATAATGAAATCATTATTCCTGCGACTAATATTAAGAAAATACTTATCATTTGATTTGTAATATAGTTTTTAAGTATTAGAAACGCTAAAAGGGCACCTAGTGGTTCACTTAAAGCACTTATGAATACACATTTTATCGCTTCCCACCTACTCTTTTTCGCGTAATATATCGGAATTGCTATGCTAATTCCTTCGGGTATGTTATGAAGAGCTATCGCTATACAGAGAGATACTCCTAATTCAAAATCTTTATATGTGCTCATAAAAGTCAGTATTCCTTCTGGCAAATTGTGGAGTAATAGAGCAATAAAACTCAGTATTCCTACTTTATATAGAGTACTACTCCCCTTCTCTTTTTGAATAAAATGATTTATAAGGTTTATTAAAAATATTCCTAAACTAAAAAACAATGTAAAAAACAATATGTCTCCTAATATACTGGATGATCCAATATATGGTAAAGAACTCGGTATTAAGTCAAATAAGCTTATCATTATCATAACACTTAGCGATAAACTTATCGAAAATGTAATAAATTCGTCTACTCTCTTAATATTAAAAAATATGGGTATACAACCTATCAAGGTAGATAATCCCGCTATAGAAGATATTATAAAGGGCCAAATTATTTCCACTAGATTTCACCATTAAATTTTATGACAAAACATATAAATTTTTTCCATATTTCCCACTTATTACCATGAATTATTTTTATATAGTTGTTCACAATAATAGTGGGAGGTAAAATTAAATGAGTAAGGCACAAAATCAAGCTCGTTCTAAAGCTCAAGCTCAAAACAATAATTCTTGCAAAGCACGTAACAATGCTAGATCTAATGCAAGAAATAAAGCTAATGCTAGAGCTAACGGAACTACTGATTGTAAGTAATTAGATTAAAAAAGAAGCATGAGGCTTCTTTTTTAATTGTCTCTAGGATTTAATTCTTCATAATCTTTTTTTAACGTGCTACTTGCGATATGAGTATAGATCTCTGTCGTAGATAGATCAGAGTGCCCGAGAAGTTCTTGTATAAACCTTATATCTGCCCCATTTTGGAGCAAATGAGTTGCAAACGAGTGTCTCAGGGTATGTGGACTTATATCTTTCTTAATGTTGCATTCCTGGGCTCTTTTTTTAATCATTTTGAATACTGCCTGCCTAGATAATACTTTACCATGGTTATTTAAAAATAGATAATCTGTCTGATTTTTTTTTAGTAGTAAAGGCCTAATCTCTTTTATATATTTATCTAAATATTCGGTCGTAATATCGTTTAGGGGAACTATTCTCTCTTTAGATCCTTTCCCCATCACTTTTACAAAAGACTCTTCTAAGTTTACATTTTCTAGTTTTAAACCAACTAATTCGCTTATCCTTAATCCCGTACTATATAATAGTTCTAATATACATCTATTTCTAAAGGTAAAATTGTCCATTGGCTCTAAGTCTAATAATTTATTCATCTCTTCAATAGTTAGAACGCTAGGTAAGTATTTACCTATTTTAGGATTGTCTATTGGATCCATTGGACTTTGATTTATGTATTTTTTCTTTATTAAAAAGTCGTAAAACATACGAAGTGTGGTGATATTTCTCGCTAAAGTTTTTTCTTTTTTATCTTCGAATGTCTTTATGTATCTCTTGATATCGCTAGTAGTCGCTTTTGATAAGTCGCCATTTAAATAATCATAAAACTTTAGTAAGTCATTATTATAAGATAGAATCGTATTTTTTGAATAATTTTTGACATATTCTAGTTCTATTAAAAATTCACTTATATAATCCATTATACATCACTGCTATAATTATAACAATTTTGCTAGTAAATGACTAGTTTTTGTTTTATAATATAGATTAATGAGAGTTGATATGTTATGGAACTATTAGCAAATGAAATGCGTCCTTCTAAATTATCTGAAATCATCGGACAAGATGAACTCGTCGGTAAGGGGGCAATTCTTTATAATTTAGTAAAAAATAAACACTTATTTTCTATGATACTTTGGGGTAAACCTGGTACTGGTAAGACGAGTATCGCCAATGCTATAGTGAGTGAACTAGCGCTTCCCTACAGATCTTTAAATGCCGTTATAAACAATAAAACTGACATAGATATAGTTATCGAGGAAGCCAAGATGAACGGCGGTATGATTCTATTATTAGATGAAATACATAGGCTCAATAAAGATAAACAAGATTTATTGTTGCCTCACATAGAAAGCGGTCTAATAACTTTAATCGGTATGACTACATCTAACCCCTACTACTCTATCAATCCCGCAATTAGAAGTAGAGTTCAAATATTTGAATTAAAAGATTTGACCAATGAAGATATTGTTAAAGGGCTTAAAAGAGCGGCAAAAAAACTAACTAATATAAAGATATCACCAGACACTATAAAATATATAAGCACTCTCGCAAATGGAGATTTTAGAAATGCTCTAAACACTTTAGAGATGGCATATTATGCGAGCAGCGATAAGCATATAACTATCGATGAGATAAAGAAAATAAACAGTAAACCTGTTTTATACACGGATAAAAATGGTAATGGACATTACGAATTACTTAGCGCTTTTCAAAAATCTATTCGCGGGAGCGATGTAAATGCAGCGCTATATTATTTAGGAATGCTTTTAGAAATTGGAGATTTAGACAGTATCTTTAGAAGAATGACTGTCATCGCCTATGAAGATATAGGTTTAGCAAATCCAGGGATGGGACCAAAAGTTCACGCTGCTATAGAGTCTACTAAACTAGTTGGTATGCCAGAAGGAAGGATACCACTATCGGTTGTAGTAACCGAACTAGCATTATCTCCAAAGAGTAATAGCGCTTATTCGGCACTAAATAGTGCATTAGAAGATATAAACAAGGGAAACATCGGAGATATTCCAGAAGTAATAAAAGGTCATTCTTTAGATTACAAGTATCCACACAATTATCCAAAATATTGGGTCGAACAGCAATATCTACCCGATAAACTAAAAGGTAGAGTTTACTATCAGCCTAAAAATAACACTTATGAAAAAAATTTAGATAAAATCGACAAAGAAAGAAGGAATTAAGATGAAAATTACAGTTATTGGATCAGGGGTTTATGGAAAAGCAATTGCTAATCTTGCTCTTCACAATGGAAATGATGTAACGATTTGGACTGAGCAAAAAGACGTAACAAAAGTTGCAGTTCCAGAAGGAGTCAAAATTACCAATTCTTATAGAGAAGCTATGCAAGATGCTGAACTAGTTTTTATTCTCACTAGTAGCAAATATACTGCTTCAATATGTGAAGGAATAAAGCCTTATATCGAAGAAGATATGATCTTTATCTTAGGTTCTAAAGGTATATTAGATGACGGTAAATTAGTAAATGAAGAATTTGAATCCCTTTTACCAAAAGTTAAATATGCTATCATATCTGGTCCTACTTTTGCCGTAGATATTGCGGCACTTGAACCAGTTGGATTTACCCTTGCTACTATGGGCAAGAAAGACTTCGAAAAGATAACAAATGCGTTTAAAGACGGCGTAAAGTTCGAACATTCG
>CALVPA010000024.1 GCA_944350395.1 uncultured Bacilli bacterium | reverse complement strand
AGAAATGATAAGTTTAATAGCTGCCATTGGTAAAAATAGAGAACTCGGCAAAGATAACGATCTACTTTGGCATCTAAAGGGAGATTTAAAATATTTTAAAGAAGTTACGACTAACCATACTGTAGTCATGGGAAGAAAAACCTACGAATCGATAGGAAAACCTCTACCGAATAGAGAAAATATAGTTATAACAAGAAACAATTTAGAGGAAGTAAAGACTATCAAAAATCCTGAAGAAATTTTAAAGATGGATGGCGAAGTATTCATAATAGGCGGTGCATCTATCTATGAATACTTTATGAAATATGCAAGCAGATTGTATCTAACTCTCATAGACGATGATAAAGAAGCTGACGTATATTTTCCTTACTTCGATGAATCACTATACGAAAAGAAAACGATTGGACAAAATAGAGAAAATGATATAGAATATACATTCGTTTTATATGAAAGAAGAGATTAAAATGAATACTACAGATTACGATTATTATTTGCCAGAAGAGCTCATCGCTCAAACTCCTCTAAAGGATAGGAGTTCATCTAGATTACTCGTCTTAGATAGAAGTACTGAGAGTTATGAAGATAAGTCTTTTAAAGATATAATAGATTATCTAAATCCAGGTGATGCTCTTGTCATAAACGATACAAAAGTAATACCAGCAAGGCTAATTGGTATTAAAGAAGAGACACTTGCTAAGATAGAACTATTGCTACTTCACGATATTGAAGGTGATACATGGGAGTGCCTTGCAAAACCTTGTAAGAGACTTCACGTAGGAACGATTATATCTTTCGGAGATGGTTTACTAAAAGCGAGAGTAGACGAAATATTAGGAGAAGGCATCGTACACGTAACATTATTGTACGAAGGTATTTTGATGAATGTATTAGATAAATTAGGCACGATGCCTCTTCCGCCTTATATCCATGAAGAGTTAAAAGATCAGAGCCGTTATCAGACGGTATATGCAGAAAATTTGGGAAGTGCGGCTGCTCCTACAGCGGGACTTCACTTTACTAAAGAACTATTAGAACAAATAGAGAAAAAGGGAATACATATCGTCCACATCACTTTACACGTCGGATTAGGTACATTTAGACCGGTAGAAGAAGACGATATCACAAAACATAAAATGCATACGGAATATTATCACATGAGCAAACAAAGCGCAGAAGAATTAAATAAGGTAAGAGCTAGCGGAAACAGAGTAATCGCAGTCGGCACGACGAGTGTCCGCACATTAGAGACTATTATGAACAAATATGGAGAATTTAAAGAGTGTAGCGGCAATACAAACATATTCATCTACCCTGGATACAAATTTTTAGGAGTGGATGCACTTATAACTAATTTCCATTTGCCAAAGAGTACGCTTATCATGTTAGTTAGCGCTTTTGCCGGTAGAGAATTTATATTGAAGTCTTACGAACACGCAGTATTAGAAAAATACAGATTCTTCTCGTTTGGCGATGCCATGTTTATAAAATAAAGCGAAGTAGGTGTTATTTTGAAGATAAAATATACATTAAAAAAAGAAGAAAAACATACAAAGGCAAGATTAGGTGAGATCGAATACAACGGTAAGACTTATGCTACTCCAATGTTCATGCCCGTAGGAACTCAAGCGACAGTAAAGACTTTAAGTCCTGAAGAAGTAAAAGAATGTCAGGTAGGTATAATTTTAGCAAATACTTATCATCTCTGGCTAAGACCTGGAGAAGATGTCGTAAAAGAGGCCGGAGGCTTGCATAAATTTATGAATTACGATGGACCGATACTTACAGATTCGGGTGGATTTCAAGTATTCAGTTTAGCTAAGAAAAAAGATATAACTGAAGAGGGAGTAAAGTTTAAAAATCAATACAATGGAGATAACTTACTATTAACACCTGAAAAATCGATTCAAATACAAGAAGCACTTGGCTCTGACATTGCGATGAGTTTTGACGAATGTGTCGCTTGGCCAAGTACATATGACTATATGGTTTCTTCAGTTGATAGAACTCTCAGATGGGCAAAGAGAGGGCAGGATGCACATACCAAAGATGATCAAAGTCTATTTGGCATAGTTCAAGGCGGAGAATACGAAGATCTAAGGGAACGCTGCGCTAAAAAGTTAGTCGAAATGGACTTCGACGGTTACTCTATCGGAGGAACGAGTGTAGGAGAAGATAAACCGACCATGTATAAGATGGTAGAATACTCAACTAAATGGCTACCTAAAGATAAAGTTAGATATTTAATGGGAGTTGGTGACCCTATAGATATAGTAGAAAATACAATAAGAGGAGTAGATATTTTCGACTGCGTAAGTCCTACTAGACTCGCTAGACATGGAAACGCTTTAACTAAGTACGGGAAGATCAATATTAAAAATTCGAAATACAAAAAAGATTTCACTCCCATAAGTACCGAGTGTGATTGTTATGCTTGTAAACATTATACTAAGGCATACATACACCATTTGATCAAAGCAGATGAGACTTTTGGTCAAAGATTATTATCTATACACAATATCAGATATTTAACACATCTCACAGAAGAACTTAGAGAAGCTATTAAGGAAGACAGAATACTAGAATATAGAGAAAAATTTATAGAGGACTATTATGGAGATAAACACTAAGACTTTATCTATAGTTTTAATCGCTCTAATAATTTTAATCGTATTTGTATCTACTGTCGTAAAATCTTATAGAAATCATATAAACAATTTATACGAAGTAGTCGAAAGAAAAATAGAAGAGGAAGCCAAAAAATGCTTTATGGAAGAAAAGTGCGAAGGAACTGAAACGACTCTTGGAAATCTCATATCACTCGGCTACTTAGATAAACAAATAAATCCCGTTACGAAGGAATACGTAAGTGAAGACTTAGTGATAACATTCGACGGAAAAGAATGCATTACAAGCATTAGATAGCTATCCTTCTTTTAAGAACTCTTTAAGAATTTTAGTAAGAGCTCTTTTTTCAATTCTGGATACATAACTTCTAGAGATTTTTAGTGTTTTAGCTATCTCTTTTTGGGTAAGAGCTTTAGTATTGTTTAGTCCATATCTCTTTTCGATTATACTTCTTTCTCTAGGAGTTAGAACCAATAGATATTTACTTAATTTATCTAACGATTCTTGAAGATGCAGAGTATCTACTATGTCTTCGCTTTGATCTTTTAACACATCGATAAGATTGATCTCGTTTCCTTCTTTATCGTATCCTATGGAATCGTTTAGACTGACATCTGTATTCGTCTTTTTAGTCGCCCTAAAGTACATCAGTATTTCATTTTGTATACACCTTGCGATGTATGTCGTAATTTTTGTGTTTTTAGATGGCTTATAAGTATCTATTCCTTTTATAAGACCAATTGTTCCTATACTTATTAGATCATCGGTATCGATGCCTTTTGCATCGAATTTTTTTACGATGTGGGCGACAAGTCTCAAATTGTGTTCGATTAAGAGATTTCTTGCATCTTTGTCTCCTTTCTGCATGTTTAAAATGCACTTTTCTTCTTCCTCTTTGCTGAGTGGGTCAGGAAAGACATTTATCGAGTACGATCCAGTGAATAAAGATAATCCGCTGAATAAACTCATTAACAAACTTAACATAAAATCACCTAATTAAATATATTCAAAAATAAATCCTATATGGTTAAAAGTTACGGTTCTTTGTCAAATAGTGTTGGTAGACAATAAATTTGATAAATGAATTGTTATATAAGGGTGATAAAAAATCACTCTTTTATAATGCCTTTAATTAAAAATATTCTAGCAATAAAATGATCATATT